>JBCBWU010000067.1:0-32591 GCA_039816955.1 Bacteroidota bacterium | reverse complement strand
CCAACTTATGGAGGAGCTGCAGCTCCGCGCCGGGGTGGCGACTAGCCCCAGTATGCTAAGTTTTGGGATTGGGTACAAACTACTTGATCAGTGGTTGCTCGACTTCGCTGCTTCTTACCACCAGTTCCTGGGTTTTACGCCGGGTATTGGTCTGGTTTACGCACCAAAATCTTAATCTGTGGCCGAACAATCTTCTTTAGTGCTCGGAACGGCTATGTGGGGCTGGACACTCACCGAAGATGAGTGTTTTCGCATTATGGACGCCTATTACGATCAAGGTGGACGCTGGGTTGATAGCGCAACGAATTACCCCATCAATAAAAATCCGGCAGATTTTCGACGAGCGGAACAGATCCTGAGTGCTTGGATAGCTAGTAGAGGAGTGCAAGATCTGTCGATTATCATGAAGGTGGGTAGTATCAACAACCTGTACACGCCGGAAAATAATCTCAGCCCCAGTTTCTTGCTACTTTGCGCACAGGAATACCAACAGCGTTTTGGCCAACAACTGACTTGCCTTATGGTGCATTGGGACAACCGCACCGAGGCTTCTGAAATAAAGGAGAGTTTATTGACCCTATCGGAAACACCTAATATTTCAGTGGGGCTTAGTGGTATTAAACATCCGGAAGTTTACGCTAGCGTTTTATCTGATTTAAGATGGTCTAAGTTGTGGCTACAGCTAAAGCATAATGTGGTTTATTCTGATTACGAGCGCTACCAAGCATTGCATCCCTTTGTACGCTGTATTGCCTACGGAATCAACGCTGGTGGTTTGAAGCTCAATACGAGTGCTTACAGTGATCGAGCCTCTCTAATGGCGCGAGGAGGCCAACCTGAGAAACACCAGGAGCTGGTGCTCGCGCTGAGTGCGTTATCAGTGCAGTTGGCGCAGGTGACCGGAAGACCGCATCCACAAAAGATGAACCATTTGGGCATGCTGTACGCGCTCCAACATCCAGGCATTGAGCGAGTGCTGATTGGGGTTTCCAAGGTGGAGCAGTTGAACGATTCTTTCGCCTGGGAGCAAGCCATCCGCCAAAATGATTATCGAGATTGGCAGAAGGCGCTACAAGGCGTAATTGATCAGCAAAAGAAGGTGTAAGTGAGTCATAAGTGGATTGAAACGGACTTTCTGATCATTGGGGGCGGCATCTTTGGCGTCTACGCTGCCCTGCATCTGGCGCAGCTTGGGCAGAAGGTCATCCTATTGGAGAAGGAGCGACAACTCATGTGCAAAGCCTCCATTGTTAATCAAGCTCGCCTACACGGGGGCTACCATTATCCCCGGTCTATTGCCACGGCGCGCATGTCTGATGAAAATAAAGCACGTTTTACCGCTGATCATAAGGACTTTATCTTATTTGACTTCGATAAGTATTACGCCATTGACCGTTTCGGTAGCCTGACGGACGGTGCGCAATTTGAGCGCTTCTGTGCCTACATCGGTATTGATTGTGAGCTAGAGTCGGCCCACCCGCTTTTCAACTATGATCGCTTGGAAGCGGTATTCAAGACAACGGAATACACCTTCGATCCACTCTTGATTGCCCGTTACTACGAAGAAAGAGTGCGTCAGGAAAGTCGTGTTCAAATCTGGACCCAGCATCTCGCAGAGGAAGCTACAGCGGTGGGTGATTATTGGGAACTGCGCATAACAGATTTGGAGGATGACCAAGCCAAATATGTTCGAGCGGCGCAGGTCATCAATGCCACCTACAGTGCCAGTAACGCCATTAATAACTTGTTTGCACTGGAGGAAATCCGACTGATGCACGAGATATCAGAGATGGCATTTGTGTCCAGTCCACAGTTAGGAACTACTGGATTAACGGTGATGGATGGTCCTTTTGGCTCGATTATGCCCTACGGTAAATCGGGTTTGTTATCGGTTTCCTCTGTGGCTTATACCCACCACAAAGTGAGTTATCAGTCCCAACCACATTTTGATTGCCAGGAGCACAATGTGGATTGTAGTCCAGGAGCCCCTGCTATTTGCAACGCCTGCGAGTGGCGCCCACCCACCAATTACCGCAAGATGAAGGCCCAAATG
This sequence comes from Bacteroidota bacterium, assembly GCA_039816955.1. Lineage (GTDB taxonomy): Bacteria > Bacteroidota > Bacteroidia > Chitinophagales > Saprospiraceae > Lewinella. The sequence continues at coordinate 30,538 of JBCBWU010000067.1, read as the reverse complement.
CAACAGTACTTGGCGCCTCAGGTGGAGCTGAGCTACTTCACCAGTATGTTTACCATCAAATCAAAGCTAAAGGCGAATTTCATTGACGATGGTCGCCCAACTGAAATTTCTGTGCTGCACAGAAATCCCCATTTTTATTGCATATTTGCCGGTAAGATCAACTCCATCTACGAGATCGAAAAAGTTCTGGAGATTTGAGTTGTTGGCAGCCATTGAAAATTATGTGCGGCCCTGCTTTATTCTAACCAAATAGCCTTACCGCCACCATGTCGCAAGTTTCTGTCGCTAACGAAATCAGCCCGCTACGTCGAGTCATCGTACATCGCCCAGATATTGGCATCAGCCGTATTTCTCCTAAAAGAGCCGAGGAACTCCTTTTCGATGATATCGTCCATTTGCCGCGTATGCAGGAGGAACATGATGTCTTCACCGATGTGCTTACACGTTTCTTGGGGAACGGTAATGTATTGGAGGTAGAACAGCTGTTGTTTGAAGCCTTGGAGTTGGACGAGGAGGCCCGTAATGAGATGATCGATCTGATTGTGGATCATGAAGAACTGCCCAAAGCTTATGGTGAGTTGATGCGGACTCTCACGCCTGCTGCCTTGACTAAACTCTTAGTGACGGGCTACCACGAACCGGACGACCACTTCTTCTTTGACCCCATTCCCAACTTTATATTTACGCGGGATATTGCGGTTACCATCAACGATCATTTGTTGATCACTAAGGCGGCCAAGGAAGCCCGTTACCGGGAAAATTTTATCACGCGTTTCATTATTTGGGCACACCCCATTTTTGCTAAACTACGTGAAGAAGGTCGTGTGATTAACCTCAACAAGGTGGATGATTTCCCGCCTTCGCGGAAAGGTGAAACGGTTTCGATCGAAGGCGGTGATGTGATGATCCTCAACGAAGAATACCTGCTCATCGGCTGTAGCGAACGGACAACTGCCCACGGGATTGAAAGTTTGGCCAAGCGCTTATTTGAAAAGGGAGTGATAAAAAATGTGGTTCGGGTAAACATTCCCAACGATCGTTCGTACATGCACGTGGATACGATCTTCACCCAAGTCAATACGCATGATTATGTGGCTTTCAAGCCAATTATCGCCGAAGGATTGGGGTCGAATGTGATCGTGATGCGATCGGATGGCAGTGAAAAGGTGTACCATTCCGTACAGGAATTTTTGATCAGAGAGATAGATCCGCAAACTCGAATCATTTTTGCGGGTAAAGGTGAGTCGCCCTATCAGGATCGTGAGCAGTGGACGGATGGCTGCAACCTGGTGGCCTTGAAGCCTGGTGTTGCCTTGACTTATGATCGCAATCCCGTGACGGAGGAAGCATTTGAGGAAGCAGGGTACCGTGTCGTCTTTGCCGGTGACTTACTGAAGGCCTTTGATGATGGTATCATCCGGCCCGATGAAGTAAAGAATACGATCATCACCCTTCCCTCCACCGAATTGTCTCGGGCTAGAGGTGGATCCCATTGTATGACCTGTCCGATTGAACGGATATAAACCTGGATAACGAAAGCAGAAGTGCAGAAATCTGATCCGACACCATTGCTGGAATATCGTGATTGGCAGATTGGTTTTCCAACTGCAACGGAGGAAGAACATAAGGCAGTACGCGGCCTAAATTTTTCTCTAGCTCCGGGAGCAAGCCTCGGTTTAGTGGGGGAGTCTGGTTCGGGTAAGTCGCTTACCGCTCTTTCTGCGATTCAATTATTGCCCGCTAGTGCTATTGCCCAGGGAGAACTGATCTGGAAAGGTGAAGAAAACTTGGCCATCGCTGCGGAGGAGCGCTTGCGTACTTTACGGGCACGGCATATTGGGATGATTTTCCAAGAGCCATTGTCAAGCTTAAATCCATTGATGGTCTGCGGGGAACAAGTGGCTGAGACCTTGCGGCTCCATTTCAATAAGAACGCCCAACTTGCGGAAGAGGAAACGAAGGAATGGTTCCTCAAAGTAGGACTTCGTGAACCCGATCGTATCTACCAGTCTTTTCCGCACCAGCTATCAGGTGGGCAACGCCAGCGTGTGATGATCGCCATGGCGCTTTGCACCGGCCCCGAACTCCTAATTGCGGATGAGCCTACTACCGCATTAGATGTCACTGTTCAGAAGGAGATTCTGGATTTGATTAAGCGTCTGCAGGCGGAATTAGGAATTGCTATTCTGTTTATTAGTCATGACCTGGGCGTCATTCGGGAAGTCACCGATGAAGTGTTGGTCATGTGGAAAGGGCAAGTGGTGGAACAAGGCCAAGTTTCAGCAGTACTTGATAACCCTCAGCACCCGTACACCCGTGGATTGGTTGCTTGTCGGCCCGGTGTTGCAGGAGATCGCCATCGCCTTCCTACTGTTCCAGACTTTCTGGAGCGTTCTCCTGAGGAAATTGAGGAGTTTTTAGCTGGTTTGCAACATCAGGATGAAAGCAAGGAAGCAGTGGCGGAAGCACCAGTTGTGTTATCTGCTCAGCAGGTATACGTGCGTTACCCAAAGCGCCGGAATTGGTTGGGACAGATCAAGGAGTACCACCAAGCTGTAAAGGATGTCTCTTTTCAGTTGCGCCGCGGCGAGTGTCTGGGCATAGTAGGAGAGTCTGGGAGTGGAAAAACAACCCTGGGCAAGAGTATCGTACAGTTGGTGCCGCTACAAAGTGGGAGTATCTTTTTTAATGAGATAGCCCTACACGAACTATCGGAGCGCGAATTCCGTCCCCTGCGTCCAGAAATCCAAATGATCTTCCAAGATCCATTCAGCTCGTTAAACCCCAAGTTGCGGATTCGAGATTTGCTCACGGAACCGCTGCAGCTACACGCTCCTGACTTAAGTGCTCAACAACGGGAAGAGCGGGTGCTAGAAGTACTGCAACAGGTTAAACTGGGGCCAGATGTCTTAGAGCGTTATCCTAAAGCATTTTCTGGAGGACAGCGACAGCGAATTGGTATTGCGCGGGCCTTGCTTTTTAAGCCGTCGGTGCTGATCTGTGACGAATCGGTCTCGGCACTCGATGTTTCTGTTCAAGCCCAGGTACTTAATCTGTTGAAAGATCTGCAGGAGACCTATGCCTTCTCGATGCTTTTTATTTCTCATGATCTGGGGGTCATCCGCTTTATCGCTGATCGCGTTTTGGTTATGCAAGAGGGGCAGGTAGTCGAACAGGCTTCGGTAGACACTATCTTTGAACAACCCCAAAAAGCTTACACCAAGCAGTTGCTTTCGGCCGTCTTGCGCTAGCTCTCCCGGAGGTTAGGTATAGTGAGGTGAAGTAGTGGTCTTAATCTTGGACTAGTTCATCCGGTTTTTAGGTTCGTTCGTCGATAAATATTCGCTATTTTTGCGCTAATTGCAATGTTTGTATACTATTTAGAATAGAGCATAAACAAGATCGTGAAAGCAACTGAAAAACGTCAAATATCTCTCTTTTTCTTACTAGCTGGTACAGCTCTGGTTGCTTGGTTGTTTTTAGCCTGTATCAGTCATACTCCTCCTAGCGATCCAAGTACGCACTTCCTTACGGAATCTCTTACTACACCGGAATCTCCAGCCTTGCCAGATTTGAAGTTAATCAAGGGCCTTTTGCAGGCTTTGGCTAACCTTTTACCGGCCGGTTAATTCGTTTGAAAGTAAGATTTTTGTCCGCTAGAATTTAATTCTTTCCTATCCACTTTTTTTCCTCCGTCTATTTTGTACATTTGGGCTTCACCAAATTAGAAATGGACGCTTATGAAGTACGCCTTACAATGTTTCTTGGCTGCTTTCCTTTTGGTAGCCGTACAATCACATGCACAGCAACTTCTGCAAAAAACTCCTGCTAATATTCAGCAGGCAAAAGTACCTGCTAGTTCCGTGAACTACACAGGTTTTGAAGCTCTTCCTCAATCAACATCAGACCAGCCTGATAAGCCGAACCGCAATGGTTTAGAGAAGGTTGATCAGGAAATTCAGATTGGAGTTACTGAGTACGACTTGCAGTCAAATTCAGCTAACTGTAATCGTATCTCTGCTCGTCCTGACGGCCGGATCGCTGGTACTTGGACTCAAGGATTTGAGGGAGTTGCCAGCCCTAACCGTGGAACGGGCTACAACACTCGCGTAGATTTCGCGTGGGGCGATATTCCAAGTGAGCGGATCGAGACCGTTCGTACTGGATGGCCTAATCACGTATTTACGGCCAGTGGTAAAGAATTTGTTGTAGCTCACAACAGCGACAGCGAACTAACCGTATCTCGTCGGGATGGCCCGATGTCCCAGTGGACACAGAGCTTCCTTCCAAGTATGGTGCCTGGCGGTAGCCTGTGGCCTCGTGCTGCAGCTGGTGGGCCAGACGGAGAAAGTATTCACGTAATCGCAATTACTACGCCAGTAGCTAATGGCGGTATGGCCTACGAAGGTGTTGACGGCCACGTACTTTACCATCGTTCTCTTGACGGCGGTGAGACATGGGATCAAGTTGATATTGAACTTGATGGCCTAGGTTCTGACTTTACAGTTGGTACAGACGCTGATGCCTACTATATCGATGCTCGCGGAGAGACGGTTGCTTTCGCTATCTTCAATAGCTGGGACGATCTGTTGATGTTTAAGTCAACGGACAACGGTAACACTTGGACGAAGACGATCGTTTGGGATTTCCCACTGGAGCGTTACGAGATTAACAGTGGTTATGTTATTGAGGATCTTCCTCCTTTTGACGAGGAAAATCAACCTGACTCTTTAGCTATTCTAACTTCTGATAGCTACGGAACCTTGACCATCGACAACGATGGCGGCGTACACGTTTTCTACGGAAACATGTGGGTTTCAGATGTTGACTTGGCAGATGCGGGTTCTACGTTCTTCCCTGCTACAGATGGTATTACTTACTGGAATGAAACACTGGGTACGGTGCCAGATATCGTTGGTGTAATAGACCAGAATAGTAACGATACGTTGGACGTTGCGGGAATCGCCGACATCGCCAGCTATTTTGCTTCTATTAGTTCTATGCCTAGTGCCGGTGTGGATGCGGATAACAATCTTTATCTCACCTATTCAAGCCTCATCGAAGGAGCAGTATCTATCGATGATGACATGCAGCACTATCGTCACATCTACGTAGTTGCATCTTCTGACGGCGGTGCGACTTGGACTGATCCATTAGATTTGATTACGCCCGACGTAGTATCTGAGCCTGATTTGGCCGACTTCGTAGAAGCGGTGTTCCCAACTATGGCCAGAGATGTTGATAGTAAAGTTCGTTTGATTTACCAGCAGGATTTCCGTCCTGGTTTATCTGTGCGCGGTGATGAGGATGAGCCTGCTGACAACTTTATCAACTATATCCAATTGGATGTAAATGAGCTAGGAGTGGTGCAAACAGAAGAGCAAGTTGATGCTAGTACCTTCGCCTTGAACCTGGCGCCAAACGTAACTACTGACCGTACTTTGATGAGCTATACGCTCTCAAGTGATGCTCAAGTAAGTACATCATTGGTAAATGTTCACGGTCAATTGGTTAAGCAGTTGAGCACGCAAAATCTAGCGGCTGGTACTTACCAGGAGCAGATTGATCTAAGCACCCTACCAAATGGTGTTTACTATGTAATGCTACGTGCTGATCGCCAATACACTGCAATTGAGGTAATCAAGCAGTAAGCTACGCAAGCATATTTGCTTACAATCAAAAGGAGTTAGTCGCTTTACGTGACTAACTCCTTTTTGTTATGCAGAACTGATAATGTCCTATTGCTCCTGCTTTTTCCAGTAGCGCATCAGACCGGCTACACTCATCCAGCTGGGGTTGGCCGCTTCGTATTTATTCCGTTCGGCTTCGTCGATGCCTTCTTCGATCATGTCTTGGGCTACCATTTGCTGGAATTCTGGTGTTACTTCCATTACTGAGCGCTGGGCCTCGTAGTGAGGCTTGATCCAATTCGCCCATTTATGGAGGCGCTGTTGGAGTTCCTTTAGGTGATTTTCGTCGTAATCAATTGGGCCAAAGTGAGTGAGGTACAAGGTACGAGGGGCTTGCGCCTTGAGTATCTCAATGCTGTTTTCCCAATCACCAATGTGGATGTCAGGTGGCGGGCAAGGAGGAATCACCATACCTTGATTAATACGGACACCAGCTACATCACCTGTGAAGATGATATCACCGATCCGCCAGGCTATATGGTGTACGGCGTGACCAGGGGTATGTAGTGCCCGCACTTTTAGATCGCCAATGTTGATGATTTCTTCGTGTGCTACTTCTTGTATCCGTGCGGGATCAATAGCATTCATCTCTCCCCATAGTTCATCCATTTTGTCTAGATATATCCTACGGGCGGATTCCATGAGGCGTTCGGGACTACCCAGGTGTTTACTCCCTCGTGGGTGCACGTACACTTTGGCCCCTTGCTGAGCAAACCACCAGGCTGCTCCCGCGTGATCCAGGTGAATGTGTGTAATGAATACGTGCTTGATATCCGTTGCTTCGTATCCAGCTGCTTTAATTCCGGCCAGTAGATGGGGTAGGGTGGAGTGCGGTCCGGTTTCCACTAGAAATGGCCCAGCTGGGCTTTCCACTAGAAAGGCCGCTATATTATCTTTTAAGCCTTGGAATTGCAGGTCAATGGTATGGATGTTCACGCTGAATTGTGTTTTGGTCTGATTTGGTTTGGCAATATTAGTTGATTGAGACTAGCCTTTTCGGCGCTTCCGCCGATTTTTACGATAACTCTCGGCATTGCGTTTATGTTCAGCTAGTGTTACCGCAAAATTGTGATAGCCGCTTCCGTCACCGCGAGCGCAGAAGAAGATATAATCATGCTGCTCTAGTTCTAACACGGCATCGATAGAGGCAATTGAGGTCATGGTGATGGGGCCTGGCGGTAAGCCCTTGTATCGATAAGTATTGTAGGGTGAATCCACTCGCAAATGGCGCCTGGTCACTCGGGTGGTATAAAAATCCCGGCTAGCGAAAACGGCAGTAGGGTCTGCTTGCAGGCGCATGTCCTGTTGAAGCCTATTATAATAGACGCCAGCCATGCGCTGCTTCTCATCGTTTTGTCGCGTCTCGCGCTCAATGATAGACGCTAGTGTATACACCTCCTTGCTGTCTAGACCTAGTTGTTCGGCTTTCTTCCAGCGGTTATTCCTGGCCCAAAAAGTCTCATGCTCTTTCAGCATACGTTTGATGAGATCACGGGGTAGTACATCCCAGTACACTTCGTAAGTATCTGGGATAAAGAGACTCATAAGATTATACTGATCGTAGCCGATGGAATCCAAGAACAAAGAATCAGAAAATAAAGCCGTCAATTTTTCCGCCTTAAGAGCTAAAAAGCGATCCGCTTTGGCTGCTACATCTGAAAGTTCTCGTTCGGTGGTGAAGATGAGATTGACCGGTGTTTGTTTTCCGCGGTGTAACACCCGAATCAATTCTCGCATACTGATCCCGGAGGGCACCACATAGCGACCAGAACGGACAGGGTCACGGCGATAACCAAGATGCTCTGCCAGTTGTCGGAAATCGGCAGTATCGCGAATGACTGCGTCACTTAAAAGCTGTGCTTGTAGCGAATCAAAAGGCGTGTTGCGAGGAACTTCAATAATCATAGCCGAGCCATCATCTGCGTACATCATTGGTCCACGGAGTTCGCGGTAGACGTAAATAGCCAGCATAAGTAGAATAAAGCTACTTATTGCTATGTATCGCAAAGGCCTTCTGGCTTTCATCTACTGAAGGGTTTAGTATTGCTCTTGTTCGTTTGGGAAGTCCACTGATTTAACGTCGCGGATATAGGCCTCAGCTGCTTCTTGAATAGCGTCGAATAACTCCAAATAACGCCGTAAGAAGCGAGGATGAAAATCCTTAGTGATACCTAGCATGTCGTGGGTCACTAGAACCTGGCCGTTTGCATCAGGTCCACCGCCGATACCTATTGTTGGAATGGTCAGTGCTTCACTGACTTTTTTAGTCAAGTGAGCAGGGATTTTTTCCAGAACTAAGGCAAAACATCCCAGTTCTTCCAACAGCTTCGCGTCTTCCAATAGCTTAGCAGCTTCCGCCTCTTCCTTTGCCCGCACGGTGTAGGTGCCAAACTTATAGATAGATTGTGGTGTAAGCCCCAAGTGGCCCATGACTGGAACTCCTGCTGATAGGATACGCTTGACGCTTTCGGCAATTTCCGCACCTCCCTCTAGTTTCACCGCGTGCGCACCCGCCTCTTTCATGATGCGAATGGTTGATTCTAAAGCCAATCGACTATTACCCTGATAGGTTCCGAAAGGTAAATCAACCACCACTAACGCCCGGTCCACCGCTCGAACCACTGAACTAGCGTGGTAAATCATCTGATCAAGTGTAATGGGGAGGGTCGTTTCGTGGCCCGCCATTACATTAGAAGCAGAATCACCTACCAGTATGACATCAATATGAGCAGCATCTAGAATACGCGCCATGCTGTAGTCATAAGCAGTAAGCATGGCAATTTTTTCGCCCCGAGCCTTCATCGCTTGGAGGATGTGCGTAGTGACTTTTTTAACGTCTTTGTGTACCGACATAAGCTTTTGCTGGATGAGATCGCAAGATAGCAATTGATCCCGAGGAAAAATGTGCACCCGAAATTTTGCTGATGCTCTAACTTTCTAACAATCCAACCATCAAACTAAATGAACCAACTAAACCAAATTCACTAAATCAACTAACCCAACCATCTCCGCCACTACTTCGTCTCGTAGCTGTCAATCCTTCGCGGAAAGTATTGCGAAAGCAAATAAAAGCCTACTTTTGTGCCCGACTGTTGTAAAGCTGAAATAATTGTATGAAAATCAACCATCTGCTATTCTTAGCACTTCTAACGGGTACCTTGTTTTGGTCTGCTTGTGAAACAGACTTCCAACTGGAAGGAGAGTGGAAAGACATTCCGGTAGTGTACGCGTTCTTATCACAGCAAGATACTGCTTACTACGTACGTGTAGAGCGTGCCTTCCTGGAACCAGGCGGTAACGCTCGTGACATTGCTCAAATTCCAGACAGTATTTATTATGGTGAAAATGACCTGAGCGTCAAATTGGAGCGTTTGAGTAATGGTCAAGTCTACGATCTGGTACGAGTAGACGGCCGCGATGAGGGATACCCTCGTGAAGGTGGTGACTTTGTCAGCGAACCAAACATCCTCTACAAACTCAGTACTGATGAGGTGCAACTTACCGGTGGAACCGATTTCAGAATCTTAGTTGAACGCCCAGGTGAGGAAACGGCTACTGCAACCAGTGTGATTGTAGAGGAATTAGAAGTAGCTAACCTGCCAATTACGGGTGTGTATCAATTCAACGATTTCGATCGGGATACACGGGTAGAATGGCGTGCGCCAGGTGAGTCAAACCGCGTTTTCGATCTACGGATGATCATTAGCTACCGCGAAACGGATCCCGATAATCAGAGCCAACTCAAAGCCAAGCAAGTAGAGTGGGTCTTGGCACAAAATCTAGAACGTGAGGAAGATATCTCCTTACAAAGTTTCCGTTTTCCGAATGAGTCTTTCTACCAATTCTTGGCTTCAACTCTGGAACCTTTAAGTGAGGGATTTCGCAAATTTGATGCGATCAACATTCAGGTGACCGGTGCTGGTCAGGAAATAGAAGATTACTTGCGCATCTCTAATGCCAATATTGGTATCACCTCTTCACAGGAAATTCCTGTTTACACCAACGTAGAAAATGGTGTAGGGGTAGTTTCGTCTCGTTTCCAAGTGATCTCTGAAGACCTTGGCCTAGGCGCCGATGCGCGGGACAGTCTATATAACGGTTTCATTACCAAAGAACTCAACTTCGTTCCCTAGAGCGAAGGCTCAAAGAACTGCCTTTTTGTCACAGCCTGTCAGCCTTCGCTGGCAGGCTGTCCCATTTTTGGAGCTATCCTGTCGTTTTGTCCTAAACACAGCACTGTTACTTGGCTTGGCACATTAGTTGCTTTTCAATGAACGTATTGATTCCATTTGAAAAAGTTAAAATATACATTATAACATGAGTAAGATTATCGGAATTGACCTCGGAACCACCAACTCCTGCGTAGCAGTGATGGAAGGAAACGAGCCGGTAGTTATCCCCAACGACGAAGGGCGCCGTACAACTCCTTCGGTAGTGGCATTTATGGATAATGGCGAGCGCAAGATTGGCGATCCGGCCAAGCGTCAGGCTATTACCAACCCGCAGCGTACGGTATCCTCTATTAAGCGTTTCATGGGGCAGCGCTACTCTGAATTGACGAACGAGGTTGATCGAGTTCCTTACAAAGCCGTTAAAGGTGATAATGACACTGTACGTGTAGACATTGACGGTCGTTTGTATACTCCACAAGAGATTTCTGCAATGGTTTTGCAGAAAATGAAGAAGACTGCGGAAGATTTTCTCGGTCAGGAAGTGACTGAAGCTGTGGTTACTGTCCCCGCTTACTTCAACGACTCTCAGCGTCAGGCGACGAAAGAGGCTGGTGAAATTGCTGGTTTGAAGATCAGCCGTATCATCAACGAGCCTACTGCTGCTGCCTTGTCTTATGGTTTGGACAAGAAGTCCCAGGATATGACCATCGCGGTTTATGACCTTGGTGGTGGTACTTTTGATATCTCTATCCTCGAATTGGGTGAGGGCGTATTCGAGGTAAAGTCAACCAATGGTGATACTCACTTAGGTGGTGATGATTTTGACCGTGTAATTATCGACTTCCTGGCAGAAGAGTTCAAGAAGCAGGAGAACATGGATCTGCGCAAGGATCCTATGGCACTTCAGCGCTTGAAGGATGCTGCGGAGAAAGCGAAGATTGAATTGTCAAGCAGCTCAGAAACAGAGATAAACTTGCCATATATCACTGCCGTAGATGGTGTGCCTAAACACTTGGTAGTGAAACTGTCCCGCGCAAAGTTCGAGCAACTAGCGGACAACCTGGTAGAGCGTACTTTGAAGCCTTGTCAGGAAGCATTGAATGATGCAGGCATGAACACTAGCGAAATCGATGAAATCATCCTCGTAGGTGGCTCAACGCGTATCCCACGCATTCAGGAGGCTGTTGAGAAGTTCTTCGGTAAGAAGCCTAATAAAGGTGTTAACCCAGACGAAGTAGTAGCGGTAGGTGCTGCTATCCAAGGTGGTGTATTGAGTGGTGATGTACAAGATGTATTGCTGCTGGACGTAACTCCACTGTCATTGGGGATCGAGACCATGGGTGGTGTATATGACGTAGTGATTGAAGCTAACAGTACTATTCCTACAAAGAAGTCGAAGGTATACTCTACGGCTTCTGACAACCAGCCTTCGGTAGAGATTCACATTCTACAAGGTGAACGTTCGATGGCGCGCGATAACCGCACAGTAGGTCGTTTCATCCTAAACGATATTCCACCTGCACCGCGTGGTGTGCCCCAGGTCGAAGTTTCTTTCGATATGGATGCCAACGGTATCTTGAGCGTATCCGCGAAGGATCAAGGTACTGGCAAAGAGCAGAGTATCCGCATCGAAGCTTCTACCGGTTTGAGCAAGGACGAGATCGCTCGTATGAAGGCCGAAGCAGAAGCTAATGCTGATGCGGATCGTCAGGCTCGCGAACGTATCGACAAATTGAACGCTGCGGAGAACCTGGTATTCCAAACCGATAAGCAGTTATCTGAATTTGGCGATAAGCTTCCTGCTGATAAGAAAGAAGCCATAGAAAAAGCAGCTGCTGATTTGAAGGCGGCTCGTGACGCGGAAGATGAGGCAGGTATTGATCAGCACATGGAGGTATTGAACAATGCTTGGCAAGCTGCCAGTCAGGAAATGTATCAGGCGACCCAAGAAGCGCAGGCTAATGGCGCCACTGCGGAAGGCGATACTACTGGCGATACTGCTGCTAGCGGTAACGATGCCGAAGATGTAACTGACGTAGAGTACGAAGAAGTGGAGGATAAGTAATTCTTTCGCACTTTGCTATAAATTTTACGGTAGCCCCGGATCATTGGCCTTTGCCATGATTCGGGGCTTTCCTGTTGTATATGCACTTGAATTCCCTCTGCTTACCGATTTAGCATAAGGGTTTGCCGGATTAATTGGTGCAGTCGTGCCTACCTTTATGGCATTAAATATAGGATGCTCTTTTGCATATTATCACATGAAAAAAATATCCTGCAAACAGCACTACCGAATATCACAATCCAATTGATTGTTAATAAAGATACATGAGAGGCTCTTTTTACCCTTACCGTTCCCTGGCAACTCAGGTCGCTAGGAACATTCGAATTTTCCCTAATAAAGGACTCGTTTAGAGTCACACGTTCTAACGCGGATTTGGCCTTTGTACCAAACCTAGTGAGGACAGACATGTGCACATGTAAAGATTTCGTGAAGGTCTCTATCGTTTGGGTTAGAGGCCTTTGTTTTTTAGCTTACAGCTCCAACTCCTCTTTGTGGGCTTGTAATATTGGAATGATAAAGTTGATCAACTCTCGGAGCTCCCAGCCGATGAGATCAGCACCCTTTCGTACCTCGTCCCGATCTACCGAGGCGGCAAAAGTCTTGGTTTTGAGTTTCTTTAGCACGGATTTGGCGGTCATACCCTCTATCTTAGTAGGTCGGACCAAAGCGGCAGCGTAGATAAAGCCAGTCAGTTCATCCGCAGCTACAATGCATTTATCCATCATGGATTCCCGTGGTACCTCCCATTTGGTATAGTGCCCTTTAATCGCATGGGCTAAGGCGGTCTCGCCTAACTCCTCTAGTTTTTGGACGGTAATATCCGGGTGCTGCTCAGGATACATTTCGTAATCAGCGTCGTGGATTAAACCACATACACCAAACAGTTCCTCATCTTCTCCAAAGTGGCGCGCCAGGGCTCGCATAACAATTTCAACGGTACGAGCGTGCCGCAGTAGAGAGGGGGATTTTGTCATTTTAGTCAGGAAGTCATAGGCTTGTTCTCTAGTCATTGACGTCGTGTTTTCTTGTAATGAAGCTTAGTGGAGAAGCACAACTAACGGCTTAATGTCCTCAAAAAAAGGAGAAAAGGTGGTATCTGTCAGCTTTTGACCCACTTTTCTTTCTCACTTACGTGTAAAGCCTGAAATACCAGGTCCAGCCTATACTACAATTCAGTCAGCAGATTCGACAGTTGGGTCAGCTTCATTGGTACAAGCGGGTGCCTATCCGCAATTTTGAGGTGTCAATAATCAAATACCAATAGCGATGCGACATCTCTACCTTCTACTTACTATTCTTACCACAACCGTCTTGCTAAATGCTCAGACAACGTTTTCCGGCAAGGTGCTGGACGAAGATGGAGAACCAGTGATCGGCGCCAATGTCTTTTTGGCGGGTACCTACGATGGTACATCAACTGAGTTGGATGGTACCTTTTCTTTCACAACCCCCGAAACGGGAGAGTGGATGCTGACGGTCTCTTATCTAGGCTACGAAAATTGGGAAACGCTTGTTGTTTGTGATGACACTATTCAAACGTTCACAGTTGCGCTAGCAACTGCAGCCAACGATTTAGAGGCAGTAGTTATCACCGCCGGTGCCTTTGAAGCTGGAGAAGGCAAGAAGTCTGTTACCTTGAATACGCTGGATATCGTCACCACTGCCGGTGCTACGGGAGATGTAGTAGGAGCGTTCCAAACCCTACCTGGGGCGCAAAGAGTAGGAGAGGACGGGCGCCTGTTTGTCCGTGGAGGAGCCGCCTACGAAACCAAGACCTTTATTGACGGAGCTTACGTAGCTCAACCCTATACCAGTACAGTGCCAAACGTCCCGGCGCGCGGACGATTTTCACCGCTACTTTTCAAGGGTACAACCTTCAGCACAGGAGGCTACTCAGCTGCTTACGGTCAGGCTTTGTCCAGTGCCCTTATTCTGGAATCAGAAGATGTAGCAGAGCAAAGCCTAACTGGAATTTCCTTGATGAGTGTTGGTGGTAGCCTCAGTCATACGCAGGCTTGGGACAATACTAGTGTGGCCGTTGCTGCGGATTACACCAACCTCCAACCTTATATGGGACTTGTACCCCAGGATGTGGCTTGGGACCAAGCTCCCCGTACGCTTGGCGGGCAGGTCATCTTGCGGCACCGGATGACGAATGGTGGGTTACTCAAGTTTCAGGCGCAGCATCACGGTAGTAGCATGGCTCTACGTACACCCAACCCGCAGCTGTTGTCAGATACCATAGCTGTGCGCTTGGAGAACGATTATACCTATACCGGCTTGTCATATCAAGGAATTCTTGGTGAGGATTGGAGTTTAAAGGCTACGCTGGCTCACACTCGTCACGAAGATCGCACCAACACCATCGCCAATATTCGGGACAAGCAATATACCTGGACCAGCAATGTTCAGCTAAGCCGAGAGCTGGGGGAGCAGCACTTAGTTCGTACAGGCCTCAATGTAATTGATGAGACAATAGGAGAGGAGCTAACTTTTGAGGAGGTGCAGATTGATCAGCAAATCCGTGAGCCCCTACTAGCCTGGTATCTGGAAGATGATTGGTCGATCAGTAACAGACTGGTGGCTCGCCTTGGTTTGCGTACGGAATATCGGGTAGAAACGCAAGCTTTAAGCCTCAGTCCACGCTGGTCAGTGGCTTATAAAACTGGGCAGCATAGTCAGGTGAGCTTGGCGGGCGGTCGTTTTGTACAAACTCCCACGGTAAATAATCTATTCCAGCAGCAAAGCCTGCAATCTGAAGAAGCTACCCACTGGTTAGCCAACTGGCAATGGCAAAAAGCTGGACGTACCGTGCGGGTCGAAGCCTACGAGAAAAGCTATCAGGATCTGGTACTGGAAACGGAAACGGAGCTGACGAACCAGGGTGAGGGTTATGCTCGTGGCCTTGATATCTTCTACCGTGATAAGATTTCGCTCCGCAATAGTGATTTCTGGGTCTCTTACTCTTATCTCGATACGGAACGCACCTTTGGACAATTTACGAATCCAGTCCAACCCAATTTTGCGGGCAAACACACCCTCAATGTGGTCTACAAATACTGGATTCCTCGCTGGGAGTCTATGATTGGACTAACGGGGGTATACGCCTCGCCTCGAAATTACTTTGATTCGAATACCGGCCAACTTGCTGGACAGACCACGGCCTTCCGAGACTTGAGTTTCAATTGGAGTTATCTAACTCAAATCAAAGGCAATTTCACAGTCCTACACTTTTCAATATCCAACTTGCCCGGCTTCAACAATCACTTTGGTGAGCAATTCAGTCAGCAGCCCGCAGAGGATGGAAGTTACCCCTCGCTGACGATCCGCCCACCCGCTAAGCGGTTCATTTTCGTCGGCTTGTTTGTGAGCATTGGGGAAGAGGGCGCCAGCATTTACTAAATCAATTCAAATTATCAATCTATAAAACTATAAATCATGAAAAACTTAATTCTAACCTCCATCTTTTTCGTGTTGCTATCCTTCAATCTACAAGCCCAAGAAGATCGCTTTACTTCGGCCATGACTGCTCTGATTACGGAAATGGAAAGTCCTAATCCTAATGATGTAGCTTGGCAAGCGATCACCAATAAGTTGGAACGTATTGCTGCGGCAGAACCAGAGCAGTGGCTACCGCAGTATTACCTCAGTTATGCAGCCTTGCAAATGGCCTTCCGTGAAATGGCCCAGGGCAATGTAGCCAGTATTGAGCAGTATGTCAAAGTAAGTGAGACGCACTTGGAGAAGGCTAAGGGGTTGACCGAAATGAATAGTGAACTCAAGTGCATGGAAGGCTACTTGCTCCAGGGCTATATCTGGATCGATCCTATGGCCAATGGCAGTCAGTACGCAGGTGCTGCACACGCGGCCTACGCCGAAGCAGCGGCTATGGAGGAAACCAATCCCCGTCCGCTGATGCTACGTGGTATGTTGGTCTTGTTTACGCCAGAATTCTTTGGCGGTGGTGCTGAAAATGCGATGCCACTATTACAAGGAGCAGAGCAGCTATACGCATTAGAAAGTAGCCAGGATAGAGGCATGCTACCGCGCTGGGGGGCTGGTACGAGCGCTTGGATGATGAATAAAGCACAGGCTGACCTAGCCGCGAAAGACGAATAATCATTACATTCGGACTCAGTTCAGGAACTTACTGGACTGAGTCTCTAGAAATAGCGGACCATGCGTGAAAAAATCTTAGCCTACAGCAAGGAGTTGATCAAGCCGTTCTTTATTGGCGCGGTGGTACTCGCAGCTGTCGATTACCTTCTCTTGGGCTGGCCAATGGGCGTCAATATGGCTTGGCGCGCCCTCTACTCTGGTCTGTTGACTGCTTTTCTCTGGGTGGGTAATGGAGCAATAGCGGAAGAGATCAAAATCTCCTGGATTGAGCGCCCGGTTCGTCGTTTAGTCCTTACCAGTATTTGGACCGTAATCGTAACGGTCTTTGTGGTGGTTTTTGTAGATATCATAGTCACTCTTTTGCGCCAGGGCGTATTACCCAACCTTAAGCCTTACACTGACGTTGATACCTATTTCTCCACTTTAATTATCACCTTAGTGATTAGTTTATTTATGCACGGACGGCAATTCCTGATCAACTATCGTGATTCGATTATTGCGCAGGAGGAACTTAAGCGGACCAGCTTGGCTAGCCGCTATGAGTCGCTGCAGAACCAGATCAACCCGCATTTTCTTTTCAATAGCCTCAATGTCCTCAGTACGCTCATTCGCAAAGATGTTGACTTGTCAGATAAGTTTATTGAACAGCTGGCCGCGGTGTATCGATACGTACTAGAAAGCAGAAACCAGGAAGTCGTTAGCTTGAGCAAAGAGAAGGAAATGCTGGAAGCGTATCTCTTCTTGTTGCAAATTCGCTTTGGTGAGCAACTACAAGTTGATATTGACCTTCCGGAGGGTACAGGTGAGGTTATTCCTCCTCTTACTTTGCAGCTGCTGGCGGAGAATGCGGTAAAACACAATGTGGTATCACGCAAGCGCCCTCTGTCCTTATCCATTAGCCGGGCCGGGGAAGAAATCTTGGTACGCAATACGCTGCAGCCCAAGCAACAGAAGCAAGAATCACTAGGAATTGGTTTGAATAATATTCGTGAACGCTATCTCTTGTTGAGTGAAAAGGAAATCCAGGTAGGAGAATTAGAAGGACAATTCGAAGTTCGTCTACCGGTCCTGCAAATGCATACCGCATGAAAATACTGATCGTTGAAGATGAGCCGCTGGCGGCGGACCGTTTAGAAGCGCTGCTCCGGACTAAGCTACCGGAAATGCAATTGCTGGACGTTATTGATACGGTGGAGGATACAGTTGAATTCCTACAGCAGAGCACCTTGCCGGACCTAGCTTTTTTTGATATTCAGCTAGCGGATGGCCTCAGCTTTTCGATTTTTGATCTGGTCCCAGCTGATTTTCCCGTCGTCTTTACTACCGCTTTCGACCAGTACGCCTTGCGCGCCTTTGAGGTCAATAGTATTGATTACCTGCTAAAGCCAATCAAGACAGATCACCTGGATCGCGCCCTCAATAAATTTCAACAAAGGCACTCCACCGGGCAGGAGCAGCCCTTGCTTACCCCAGCCGTTTTGCAGAGTGCGCTTTCCATGTTGCGTGGCCCTTCCTACAAGGAACGTTTCGTCGTCAAATCCGGAGCGAATCTTTTAACTGTGAATGTCGAAGATATTCTTTACTTCTGGTCACAAGATAAGATGACTTGGATTCGCCTTCTGGATGGGCGTAAACATGTAGTAGATTATACTTTAGAGCAATTGGACAGTATGCTTGACCCCAAGCACTACTTCCGAGTTAATCGCAAATACTGTGTTCGCTTAGATGCAATCCAGAAAGCCACGGTCTACAGTAACAGTCGGTTGAAATTGCACCTGCCGCACTTAGAAAAAGGAGAAGAGGTAGTGGTAAGCAGGGAGAAAGTGCAGATCTTTAAGACTTGGCTCAGCGGTGACTAAGAAGGTTGTTCTTCCAAATCAGACGAGAAGAATAATGTGGAAATACTAGGTTTTAGGCTGTAACAACTTGCATTTAGGTGGTATTACTATTTGAAGTCACTTTGATTTTGTTTAGCTTTGAATGTATGTAAGCTTCTGGTTATCAGTGTTTTTATATGATTGGTGGCCCGCGGCAAGTGTTTTGTTAAACCTAAAATCCTATTTGATGAAAAATTTATCTCTGCTCGCGGCAGCGAGGGCTTTGCTATTACTTTCTCTTTTCTTAACGGTTTCTACTACGCTTTCGGCACAGGAATGCGAAACGCAGACCTGTGAGTGTGAAGGGGATATTACCGAAATGGTACTCTTCTATTCTGCGGATCAAAACGCAGATATTTTTGTCTACCGTGATCAAGCGCAAACACAATTGGTAGGCTCCTACCTAAATCGGGCCAACGGGGACCAAATTACGGTATCGGCGGCCGGTTTGCCGGGTGGTACTTTCCCGTATTACCTGTACTTCCGCATTGAATTTGCGGACGCTACTTCCTGCACTACTCGGATCTTCTCGGAGTGCCCACCGAACGCTTGGCCAGGATCCACAGCCGATCTTGATGTGCTGGGCAAGTCATTTGCCAACCTGACTGTTTTCAGTTATACCAGTTCTGATAATGGTAATGTTTGTGACCTGGATGATATTGAACAAGATTGGCACGTTGGCGGTAATTTTGTTGGCCCTGAGAACATGGCACTCGGCACACGCAATGCGGAGGCTGTAGAGCTTATCACGGACGAGATCATCCGTGGCGTTATTACCGCAACTGGTTCCTTTGGTATTGGTACGGTAGCTCCAACTGCTTTGCTTGACGTAGAAGGTGATGTACGCATCGCCACCGAGCTTGATGTATTTGGTGATGGTACTTTCCATAGTAATACTTCTTCTACCAACTCCAGTACTGGAGCAGTAGTTGTAACTGGTGGTATTGGTATTAGCGAAAATGCTAATATTGGTGCCAATCTAGACGTAGACGGTACCGGTCGGATCGCTAATGATTTTACCGTTGAGTCCGCCGGTATTACCCGCTTGCAAAATAATTCGCAGTCTACTGCTACTAACAATGGTGCGCTGATCGTAGCTGGTGGTGCAGGTATCGCCCGAAACGCCAATATTGGTGAAAACCTTGTTGTGGGTAGTACGGGCCGCATTGGTAACGATTTTACCGTACAAGCGGCTGGTATTACTAGGCTGCAAAACGACACACAATCTACCAGCTCAGCTAATGGCGCTTTGATCGTAACGGGCGGAGCAGGTATTGGTAGGAATACCAATATCAGCGGTGACCTGACAGTGGAAGCGACGGGTACTACTAGCTTGGAAAGTACTGTACAATCAAATAGCACGAACACTGGTTCTTTAGTAGTAGAGGGTGGCGTAGGCGTAGGCCGTAATGTCAACATCGGCGAAAACCTGGATGTGCAGGGTGTTACCACAATCGGTACGATGAATACCCCAGTTTTCGGCGGCACCAATAGTTCGGACTATCACTTGTTTGTAGCAGGAGGTATCCTCACTGAGGAAGTGCTGGTACGTACGGGATGGGCTGATTACGTATTCGAGGAAAATTACCCATTAACCAGCCTAGAAGATAAAGAAGCATTCATTGAAGAAAACGGTCATTTACCCGCTTTTCCCGCAGCGGCGGAAATTGAAGAAAATGGTTTACCGCTAGCACAAAACGCTGTAACCCAGCAGGTACAGATCGAAGAAATCTATCTCCATTTGATTGAAATGAATAAAACGTTGAAGGCACTGGAATCCGAAAACCAGACTTTGAGAGAAAGAGTCAAGGAATTAGAGGATTCCGCTAAGCAGTAAGTTTTGGTCATCTAAATCCTAAGACAATGAAAGATAGAAATATTCATAGCTGGTGGCTAGCTTTGCAACGGCCAGTCCAGCGGCGACTAATCGGTCTCTTGGGGCTGGTCTTATGTTGCGCTGTAGCAGTGCATGCACAGGCCATCAAACCTTACCAAGAGAAGCTTTCGATCAAGGAGACAGAGGTCCTAGACAAACTTCTTGCCCACGAAACTCCCCTACAAATACGCTTTGTAACCTTGGACCAGAATGCTTTTTCTAAGAAACAAGTAGTCCTACAGCTGTTCCATGATATTGAATTTGATTTGCGGTATTTTGATATTGGCAATACCGGTATCATTGCCGAAAGTTGGGTAGGAACGGATCCGACTAAGCAGGCCACCGCTTGTTTCGTATTTGAAGGTCAGACAGTACTTGGGCAAATCGGTTCAGCTGAGGGCAACTTTGGCATCTTTCCGCTAGGAGAGAAGAGCGCCGTACACGCCATCGTACACCTTGATACCAATTACCCACCTTGCGGTAATGAAGAAGGACGCGATCATCATAAAGATGACGCTTTAGATACGGGGCATGATCAATTCTACGCTCGCGATGATCAGGGTGCCTATTCAAATAATCGGATGGGAGGTGGAGAATGCAATATTCGGGTGGTCATTGGCTACACGCCAACGGCTCAAGCTTCTTCCGGTTTATCCATGACACAGCTCGTGCAAATTGGCGTCTTAAATGCCAATACGGCCTACGCAGCCAGTGATGTAAACCAACGAATGGAGCTGGCCTACCTTTACGAAACGGACGATGACGAAAGCAATAATGCCTGTAATGATGTGAATGATCTCCAGGACAATAGCGATGCGCGCTGGAATGAAATTCACACCTTCCGCAATCTCTATGATGGCGACATGGTCGGCTTGGTAACGGGAGGCTTATACGCCACCAACCCGGCTTGCAATCCTAATAACGGACTTTGCGGTCGTGCTTTTGCATTCGACTATACCGATCCGGCTAATATGTTTCAGGTAACGGAGTTTTTCTGCATCCAGTTTAACTTCACCATGGCTCACGAATTTGGTCACACCCAAGGTTTACGGCACGATAATGATGGGAATAATTCGCCCTTTGCCCACGCGCACGGATTCAATACCCTGAACGACTTTAGGACCATTATGGCGCTTAATGATACCGATAATCCTACGACTCGCGTAAACATCTGGTCAAACCCAGATGTCGATTTTCCTGGTACAACCACCGCTGCCGGAGTAGCGGGTACCAACGATAATGCACGAGCCCTGGATGATGGCGAAGCAGCCGTGATTAACCATCGCATGACTCCCAACAGTATTACGCTAAGTGAGACGATTGGTGATGACGAATATGTCGATATGGTAGCCTTTGATATGATCACCGCCGAAAACTTTACGGCTGAGGACAACTCGATGGTCATACTCCGTGCTGGTGATAACGTGATTCTTCGACCTGAATTTTTCAGCGCTATCGGAAGCGATAGTCACGTGTTTATCCAATCAGGCTGTGATGATGGATCAAGTTTGACCGCAGAAACAGGAGGAACTACGATTGTAGATCCGCCTAGTACTCCTATTCTTGGTGATCTGAGGCTAGAAGTATATCCAAATCCTACTGTTGGCCTCACCAACTTGCAGTATGAATTACCCGAGAGTGGTCCTGTCAGTATTCAGGTGCTGAATACCTTAGGAAATCTGATGAAAACCGTAGAAAGCCAGGTTGAGAAGGCCAAGGGTGCTTATCGCCAAGTAGTGGACTTGTCTATGTTGCCTGCTGGAATGTACTACATCGTTATTGCCAGTTCGAACGATAAGCAGATAAGACCGGTAATCCTGCAGCAAGCCACCTCGAATGCAACTAAGAATCAAGATTGATAGAAAGGAGTACTGCCCTGTCTAATGAGCAGTAGCAAAACGCAACGAGGGCTGCAAGTAAAACCGCGCAGCCCTCGTCTTTTTATTTATTTAGCCTGCTATACTGGCCTAGTCGCGTAGAATATTGCGGCTAATGACCAGCTTTTGGATCTCGGAGGTTCCTTCACCAATGGTACAGAGTTTAGAATCTCGATAGTACTTCTCTACCGGGAAATCTTTGGTGAAGCCGTAGCCGCCAAAAATTTGGACGGCTTCAGTTGATACTTTTACCGCAGTTTCCGAAGCAAAATACTTAGCCATCGCTGACTGTGTCGTGACCGGCTCGTGGGCATCCTTCAACTCCCCGGCTTTGCGGGTGAGAAGCTCGGAAGCTTCGATTTCGGTAGCCATATCTGCTAGTTTGAAAGCAATCGCCTGGAACTTAGCAATTGATTTGCCGAACTGCTCGCGCTCTTTAGCGTACTGCTTAGCAGCTAGATAAGCACCCTTGGCAATACCCAGAGACAGCGCCGCGATACTGATACGACCGCCATCCAGAATTTTCATAGACTGGATGAAGCCGTTTCCAACTTCACCTAGAACCTGGCTCTCGTGGATGCGACAATTGTCAAAAATCAGCTCAGCTGTTTCGCTGGCCCGCATCCCCAACTTGTTTTCTTTTTTACCGGCAGAAAATCCAGGTGTGCCGCGCTCTACTACGAAGGCCGTCATGCCGCGGCTGTCGAGCAACTCACCGGTACGGGCAATCACTACGGCCACGTGACCAGATTTGCCGTGGGTGATGAAGTTTTTACTACCGTTCAGAACGTAGTATTCGCCATCTTTCTCGGCAACACAGCGCATACGTCCGGCATCACTACCAGTGTTGGGCTCGGTTAGCCCCCAGGCACCTATCCACTCACCACTGGCCAATTTGGGCAAGTATTTCTGCTTTTGCGCCTCATTCCCAAACATGAGGATGTGGTTGGTACAAAGCGAATTGTGAGCTGCCACGGATAGGCCAATAGAGCCGCACACTTTAGCAATTTCTTCAATGACGGTGATGTAAGCTTCGTAGTTGAGGCCGGCTCCGCCGTATTCTTCCGGTACGAGTACACCTAGAAAGCCGTACTGACCCATTTCGTGGAACAGGTCAATGGGGAAATGTTGGCTTTCATCCCACTCCATAACGTGTGGGCGAATGTGTGTTTCCGCAAAATCACGGGCACTTTCCCGGATGAGCAAAAGGTTCTCCGGACTAATTTCATGTTTGGTTAGGACAGACATCTATATTTCAATTAACGATTTGAGATAACTTGGTGTTGGGGGCGTACGGTATATAACTAATGTAGCCGCACATTTATTCTGGTAACAAACTGTCAGCAGAAGGGTTGATACCTTCGGCTGTGATTTTTGCAGTACCCCAGCCAAGGAAGTTACGCATTTTATGGTAGATTTCGGTGTTTTCGTAGATTCCACCAAAGGTTTCCGCACCTGGACCATAGGCGTAAACCGGCACCATCGCTCCAGTGTGGCCGTTAGTGGTGAACTTGGTTTTGACACGGCCACGTTTTGATCCTTTTTGAACCGCCATGCCACCCGATTCATGGTCGGCAGTAACGATAACCAGGGTATTCCCTCTTGCGCGGGCAAACCGCAAGGCTTCACCCACAGCGCGATCAAAGTCTAGTATTTCCTGAATAGCTAGCTTGCCTTCGTTGGCGTGGTTGGCCCAGTCTATTTGACTCCCTTCAATCATTAGGAAAAAGCCTTCGTCAGTACCACGCCGATCCAGGAATTCAGCACCCAGGCGTGTGGCATAGGACAAATAACTCCGGCCCTGATTGACTGGTAAGGGATGATTATCGGCGGTGAAGAAGGCAAATCGCATCTTAGGGTCGGGGATCACGTCGCTTAATCGGCCATTAAAATAATCACCAATTAGATACCCTCTGGTTTGTAATTCGGCCAAGAGATCGCGATCGTCAGACTTTCGACGATCAAAATAGCGCTTGCCACCTCCAATTAGAAGATCAATGTTGGACTTACTTAAATCTTCTGCAATTTGCTCGTAAAAGATGCGCATGGGTTGGTGTGCACCAAAAGATGCGGGCGTAGCGTGTACGATGGTTGAGGTAGCTACTAAACCAGTTGCCAGTTTACGAGCATTGGCTTCCTCTACAATAGTTTGTACTGGAAGGGTGTCTGAACCTACTCCAATCGCACCATTATAGGTCTTTAATCCAGTGGCAAAGGCGGTAGCGCCAGCGGCAGAATCGGTGATTAGGTCGGATGAAGAGTAGGGTTTGTGAAAGCCTATTATTGGAAAGAGCTCTAGGGAAAGCGGACTAGGGCTGGTGTACATGGCAGCTGACATTTGCGAAAGGCCCATACCATCGCCAATCATTAAAATGATCGCCGGTGGCGCGTCACTTAGCCGGTCAACGTTTTGTTCCCATTGTGCACCCTTTGTTTCGCCTGGCGTCTTACAGGTGCTGAATCCTCCAATGATCAGCAATAAAAACAATAAATAACAAGTCGGGTAGACAATGGCATTAGCCTTATGGTCGCTCCTGAAATTCAATGTGTTGAACTATTGATTTTATCCTTTATATACCCCTTCAAAACAGCTTAGCCAGCGAGAATTCTTCTCAAACAGCTGTTTGCCAAAGGGGAGCGCATTCTATGCTCTTTTTGCCAAATCCTCTTCTCGATTGAGTTTATTTTTAGAATTTAATTCTGATTGATGAAAATAAATACTTTAAATCAGAATTAAATTTTGCTAAAAACCTAACTTTGCCCGAACTAAGACGGGGTGATAATGGTTATACTGGCAAAACCCTGTAAAATTAACAAAATCACCCTAACCAATAAAATAACCCCATATGAAAACAAGTGTGCTGTCTTTTGCTAAACTATTGTTTTTACTAGTCTTGCCTGGTATGGCACCTGCTGCTTTGCTGGCACAGGAAGCAAAAGCGTTGTCGATTTTCGATTATATGGTCGAAAATGGCTTTGACGAAGCAGTTATCACTACGGATTTAGGACAATTACTGGCTGACCGTCAGGCTGAACCTACCTATCAGGATGCTGATATTCTGTTGACCAATGATGACGGGCAAATGGAAAGCTGGGAGATCGAGGTGAAGATGCGCGGGAAGTACCGTCGTCGAACCTGTGATTTTGCTCCCTTGAAGTTGAATTTCTCCAAGTCTCAACTCCGTGCTGCGGGCCTAACTGAATTTGACAAATACAAGTTGGTGACGCATTGCGAAGATGTGCGCTACCTGGCAGAGACTGCTGTGCTTAAAGAGTACACTGCCTACCAACTGTACCAAACCATAACACCCAATAGTTACCGAGTTCATTTACTGCGGGTACGTTATGTTGATAGTGCGGGAAATTTACCAACGGTACGACGCCATGCGTTTATTATCGAAAGTGATAAGCAGTTGGAGCAACGTCTGGGGCTAACCGAGTGTAAAGACTGTTTAGCAATTGGGCCTAAGCAATTCGATCCCGAAGCTGAGAATGTGCATGCGGTTTTTCAGTACATGATCGGCAACGCTGATTTCAATTTGCCAATGGTTCGTAATGTCAAGATGTTTGAAGATCAGACCAACGGTAAATTCATTCCGGTGGCCTACGATTTCGACTTTTCTGGATTGGTATCAGCTGGTTATGCCATTCCTTCGGTCGAATTGGGGCAGTCGGCTATTGGAGATCGCGTCTTCTTAGGATTTAAGGTGCCAGATAGCCTTATTGAGTCTACTCTTGATCACTTCGAGGGAAAGCAAGATGAACTCTTAAGTTTGATTCGTAAACAAAGAGAATTGAGTGGAACGGCACGGTCAGAAATGCGCACCTATCTAAATGACTTTTTTGGCCACCTGGAAGAACTTCAAGCGGCCAGCGCCTTACGTACCTATTCGCAATTGCGTGAGAAAGCCCCCAATGTAGTTCCTGCCGGAGCTGATCCCGAACACTTCGGGGTACGCCGCTAAGTGAGCGAGTATTAAAGATTTTAAGTGGCCTGTGCTGCTAGAGTAGGGTAGAAGGTAAGAAGTGAATCAATAAATAATCCATTTCTTGCCTTCTACCTTTTCGTATGTTTAATACAGCCTTCTTGGTCTCCAATTACTTGTCTAGAGCCAAGCCCATCTTTTCAGCCAAATTAATTTCGGTAAATACCTTTCTGAGCTTGTGATGCTTGGTGGATAGTACCCCAGGCCGTAGAATTCACCGATTTTAAAACTTAGTGTATTTTTAACAATAAGTTAAGTTCCTTAGGCGTAACTTTGCGTCATAAGGTTTAAATAATCCACCTTTCGGGGGCTCAGGCTCGTGGCGATCGATTGATTTTGCGTGTCAAAGACCAAAAGAATTAATAATCCTTGGACTTAAACATTATACCCTATGAAAAATCTAACATGTACGGCAATACATGATTTTTTTAGTAAACAATTGAATTTGAGAAAGTTATTGCTCGTTTTTGCAGTGTGCACCAGTTTTGTGCTGGGTGCACAAGTAACCGCTCCCTCCGTTTTTGATCTCATTAACGGAACGGATGTTCGGGAAATCGTTATTCGCACTGATCTAGTGCAATTATTAGCAAGTACTGAACGTGAGGCTGAGTACCAAGTGGCAACCTTCACCTTTGAAGACGATGGAGATGCCCTACGTACATTCGATATCAAGATCCGTCATCGCGGAAAGTTCCGACTTCAGGCTTGCGAGTTTCCACCTCTTAAATTAAATTTTCCGAAAACTGTGCTATTGAACAGTGGTTTATCCAAGCACGATAAGCTGAAGATGGTTACCCACTGTACCGACGATAAAAACCTGGGTAATGAAAAGGTACTTCGGGAATATCTGGCGTATAAGTTGTATCAAGAGCTCAGTCCATATAGTTACCGTGTTCAGTTGGTTGAAGTCCAGTACCAAGACACAGGTGGCCGCATTAGTGGATTCCGTCGTTACGGATTCATTATCGAGGATACAGACGAAATGGTTGATCGCCTGAAAGGGGAGGAGTGCGAAACCTGTACCTACTCCAGCCCGTCCGCTTTTGATTGGAAGGCTGCTGGTATACACGCTATGTTCCAGTATTTGATTGGCAATTCTGACTATAGTATTCCAGTCTTGCGCAATGTAAAGCTGGTGCAGCGAAACCTTGATCACAAGTTTGTGCCAGTAGGCTACGATTTTGATTTCTCAGGTTTAGTCGAAGCACCCTACGCTATTCCGGCTACCCACCTGGGGCAGTTAACCGTGCGTCAACGTATCTATTTAGGTACGGTGGCCAGCGATGAGCAACTGCAGGAAATCTTGGAGTTGTTTCTAGCGAAGAAAGAATCGCTGCTAACCCGGGCCAGTCGTTTCAAACTGCTTTCAACAGAGGAACGGCGCGAAATCAAGGAATACTTGCTCACCTTCTACGAGCAAGTCGAGATGATTGAGCGCAATGGTTTCCAACAAGTTTATCAGCAGCTACGACAAGAACACCCTATGGCAGTGCCAGATGGTGGCCAGGCCGCTGATTATGGTGTAGTGTCCAGCAAATAAGTGGACGGAATGGTATACGACTGCTTATCCTACAGTTTGCAAGGCCTTGTGTATCTTTGGACAAAAGATAGACAGCGCCTTGCAACTGTTCCAGATTCAACTCGTTCATTTTAAGAACTATGCGGGTCAGTCCGCCGTTTTTAGCCCCCGCCTGAATGGTTTGGTGGGCCAAAATGGTATGGGCAAAACCAATATGCTGGATGCTATTTACTATCTGTGCATGGGAAAAAGTTATTTCTCGGTGCGCGATCAGTATTTGGTGCAGCACGGGGAGGAATTCTTTCGCCTGGTGGGACAGTTCGCTGGAGAAGAACGTGAAGACCGCTTAGTGGTGAAAGTGATTCCGCGGCAGCGCAAAGAACTGGAACTAAACGGCCGGGTCTACGAGAAATTAGCCGAGCATGTGGGACGCTTCCCCGTTGTGATTGTGGTTCCCGATGATACGCAGTTGATCAAGGAAGGTAGTGAGGAACGGCGCCGTTTTCTGAATAATACCTTATCGCAGCTGGATCAGGAATACCTCCAGCACCTATTACAGTACAATAAGATTCTAAAGCAGCGTAATGCGTTGCTCAAGCAGTGGGGAGGGCGGATGCAATCGGAAGATCTTCTGCTCATTTATGATCAACAATTGGCCAAGCCAGCCCAGTATATCCACGCCCGACGTGCTGCTTTTATTGAACAGTTTCAAGCTCCTTTTCAAGAGGCGCATCAAGCTATCTGTGGTGGGCAAGAAGAGGTAGTATTGAGCTATCGCTCTGCTCTAACAGCAACTACACTGGCTGATCTATTACAGGAACGCCGCGAAAAGGATGTGGTGATGGAGCGAACCACCCAGGGGATTCATCGCGATGATTTGGTGTTTAAATTAGATCAGCATCCGCTGAAACGCTTGGGAAGTCAGGGACAACTTAAGTCGTTTGTTCTCGCCTTGAAATTGGCGCAGTACCGCTTTCTGCAGGAAGAAAGGAAGGTGGCCCCCATTTTGTTGTTGGATGATATTTTTGATAAGTTGGACCCACAACGGGTGGAACAACTGGTGAGTTATATTCTCCGGGAGGACTTTGGGCAAATATTCATATCCGATACGGATCAGGAACGCATTACCCGCGTGCTGCGCGCGCACCCCACTAGCGAACCTCGCCTCTTTCAAGTGGTGGATGGTACAGTTGAGGAGCAAAACCTGGTGTCAATATGAGTGATCACAATCAGACCAAGCTGAAGGACGCCATCAAGGCCATGCTGGACTACTACAAGCTCAAAGGTAAATACCAGCAAACCC
Organism: Bacteroidota bacterium; assembly: GCA_039816955.1. Lineage (GTDB taxonomy): Bacteria > Bacteroidota > Bacteroidia > Chitinophagales > Saprospiraceae > Lewinella. Next base: position 2,054 of record JBCBWU010000067.1, on the reverse strand, counting down.
GCATCAAACAACTCTGGGGCGAATTGATGGGGCCCGCCATTAGCCAGTACACCACAGATATTAAGGTCTACCGGAAAAAACTGTACGTGCAACTCTCTTCGGCACCACTTAAGCAAGAGTTAAGTATGGGTACAGAGAAGATCCGCTTAATGCTCAACGACGAATTGGGAGAAGACTATCTAGAGGAAGTGATTATTCGCTAAGAATGGCATTTACTTCACGCTCGAGTTGAACACCAAACTTATGCTGTACATCAGCCGCGATTTGCTTACTGAGCGCTAAAACGTCCTTTGCGGTAGCACTGCCGTGATTGACAATGACCAAGGCCTGTTTCTCGTAACACCCTACCGCACCATCACGTTTTCCTTTCCAGCCACATTGATCAATGAGCCAGCCCGCTGCTAACTTCATTTTGTCCTCGCCAGCAGGATAAGCCGGAATCTTTACGTCAGGCATTTGCTGGCGTAAATCCTTATACTGTTCCATTGGGATAATGGGATTCTTAAAGAAACTACCTGCGTTCCCAAGTTGCCGCCAATCGGGTAGTTTGGAGCGGCGAATTTCAATTACTGCTCGGGCAATATCCGCAGGAGTAGGATCATCTACTTGGGCTTGTTCCAGCACAGTAGAAATGGCTCCGTAACTGGTGTTGAGACGATGATTGGAAGTCGTTAGTTCCAATTGAACTTTGGTAATCAAGTACCGCCCTTTTACCTCTGCTTGCTTGAAGAGGCTGTGCCGATAACCAAAATTACATTCCCTTAGATCGAATTGATGAAATGTTCCGCTCTGCAAATCAAAAGCCTGCAAAGCAACAAAAACATCTTTCAGTTCTACACCATAAGCACCGATGTTTTGCACTGGTGCTGCACCAACGGTACCCGGAATGAGTGCCATGTTCTCTACGCCCCCGTAACCTTGTGATAAGGTCCAAATGACAAACTCGTGCCAATTCATTCCACCACCTACTTCTAGGGTGACTGTGTCGTGCGTGCGTTTTTTGATCTCGATGCCCTTGATCTGATTGTACAGTACTAATCGATCTAGCACTGGCGGTAAGATCAAATTACTGCCGCCACCGAGAATCAAGCATTGTGATTCTTGAATAACCGTCACATGGGAGGAGAGGTCATTTTCACTACCAATGGATAGGAAGCGGCTCGCTTGTGAGGCTAGCCCAAAGGTGTTGAGGTGGCGAAGTGACTGATTTTCTTGGATCAAGGGACGAGGTCTTTCCCGCAAATGTAGGAACTTCATTATTTTCGCGGCCATATAAAACCAAATAGAACCATCTTATGAAAAATATCACGGTAATCGGTGCCGGAACCATGGGGAACGGTATTGCGCACGTCTTTGCGCAAAGTGGATTCCAGGTAACAGTAGTTGATATCTCGGCTTCTGCTTTGGAGAGGGCTTTGTCTACCATTACTCGCAATCTGGATCGCCTTATTAAAAAGGAACGCCTGACCGAAGATGATAAGTCGGCTACACTCGAGCGTTTGAATACAAGCACCGATATGTCTTCCGCTGTAGCTAATGCTGACCTAGTGGTCGAAGCAGCTACAGAAAACATTGATCTCAAGCTAAAAATCTTTGAGCAACTGGACGAGGCTGCACCCGAGGCTGCTATTCTTGCTACCAACACTTCTTCCATTTCTATAACCAAGATTGCTGCGGTGACTAATCGCCCAACGCAAGTGATTGGAATGCACTTTATGAACCCTGTTCCGATCATGAAGCTGGTAGAGGTCATTCGTGGTTATGCGACTTCAGGTGAGGTGACGGCGAAAATCATGGAGCTGTCCAAGCAGTTGGGTAAAGTGCCAGTAGAGGTAAATGATTACCCAGGTTTCGTAGCCAATCGCATTCTGATGCCAATGATCAATGAAGCCATCTATTCGCTTTTCGAAGGCGTAGCCGGCGTAAGCGAAATTGATACGGTGATGAAGCTCGGTATGGCACACCCCATGGGGCCGCTGCAATTAGCTGACTTTATTGGGTTAGACGTTTGCCTGTCAATCCTGCGTGTATTGCACGATGGATTTGGTAATCCC
>JBCBWU010000066.1:0-32629 GCA_039816955.1 Bacteroidota bacterium | reverse complement strand
CTTACTGTCACTTTCACTTTGATTGAGTTAGTTGAATTGGTAAGGTAGTTCGTTTGAGGAACTCCATCTATCCAGTGGCTTTGTCCGCCAATAGCTTTATGGAAGTAAAACAGACAGAGAGCAAGCACGACTTAAAATTCTAACTCGTACTCTAATACTAATTGACCTAACTTTTACTGCCACTTTCATTTTGATTGCCATTGCCATTGCCATTGCCATTGTGATTGAATTTGGTTGGAACTCAGTGAATGCCTGCAAGGGTTCAGAAGCTTATGTGGTCTAATGTGCCTGATGTGGTAATGAGTTGGGTAATTAGAGTCAGAATTAGCATGGAAGTCGAAGTCTTCTGGGGGTGACCAAAGGTGTCTTTCTTGTCCGCCGGAGCTCTGAGCGTAGGTTAGCATACTTGGGGATTCTGGTAATTTAGCTCCTTACGCAAACGCTAAATACGCTGCCCTACTTTTATTTTAACTGCTACTTTCATTTTGATTGAGATTGCTATTGAGATTGAATTGGTTGGACCTACTTCTATGCCTTAAATGGTTCTAATACCTGATGTGGCCTAGTGTCTTCTGTCGTGCGAAAAGACTCATCAAGTTCAAAGTGTTAATTAGTTGGAACGGATGAAACTTTCCTGGCGCTTATGCTATTTTCTTTAAAGTCTACTAGTTTGGTATGGATTAATGAGGTAAATGCTCTACATTTGCTTTGCATAGTACATACGTTCTGTGGATTTGGTGCGGTACTATCGCTTTGGTACGGTGCTATTAATTAGAGAAAATCATCTGAACTATGGTAGTCAGTGCATCAATTGATGAATCGATAGAAGTACAGCGTGAGTTGTTTGCCGAAAGGCTAAACGCATATCGCGAGGCTGGCCAACAGGTCTTTGCCTCCTCCTCGTTTCAGACGCATAGTATTCCCATGTTGCATTTGATCAGTACGCTGGATCAGGACATCCCGGTGGTGTTCTTGCAAACGGGCTTTCATTTTCCAGAAACCTTGACTTTTCGTGATGAAATTGCTGAATTACTGGGGTTACGTATCATCAATGTAGAGTCGGCAGTATCCAAATTGGCGCAACGAGACATGAGCGGACGTTTCCACTTTGCCAGCGACCCTACCTATTGTTGCTACCTCAACAAGACCAAACCCATGGAGCCGATCCTAGCGGAATATGATGTCTGGATTACGGGAGTTCGCCGCGATCAAAGTGCTACACGGAGTAACTTTACTTTGGAAGCCCCCGGCCCCTTCGGCACCACCCGTTTCCATCCCATGCTGGATTGGACCAACCGCATGATTCATCACTATCGCAAACAGCACCACCTGCCAGCTCATCCACTAGAAGCCAAAGGATATCTCAGTATCGGCTGTGCGCCCTGTACCCAGAAATTTAACCTGGGTGATCCAAATGACCGCGGTGGTCGGTGGGCTGGTCTCAAAAAGACAGAATGCGGTTTGCATACCGATCTGGCTAAGTCGTAGATATCTGCTATGACCGTCAAGTTATTTGGTGTAAAGATGTGTTGCTCCTCGATAGCTATTGGGAGTGTCTCTCCGACCAGCACCTTGTTCTGATCTGCTTTCCTCCAATAAGCAGCTCAACTAACTCAACTAATCCAACCAAATCTACTAACACAACTAATTCAACCAATTACACTAACTCCCCTCACCCCATGAAAGTACTCATCACAGGAGGCGCCGGTTATGTAGGCTATGCCCTGGTAAGACAATTGATGTTTGCTCCCCAAATTAGCGAGATCATTATCTACGATAATTTATCGCGCCGTAATTATGCCTTCTTTGATCACCAGAAATTTAGCGAGAAGCCAATTCGCTTTGTGCAGGGGGATATCTTAGATGGCCGAAAGCTCAACCAACTTCTTGCTGATGTAGAAGTTGTTTACCACTTGGCGGCCAAGGTGACGACGCCCTTTGCAGATATGGATGCGCACAGCTTTGATCAAATCAACCACTGGGGAACGGCTCAGGTCGCCTACGCGGCGGAGCAGCAAGGAGTGAAACACCTGATCTACGTAAGTAGTGTATCGGTTTACGGAGATTCGGAAGAACCAATGAATGAAAAGAGTACGCCTACTCCTCGTTCCTACTACGGCATTGCCAAACTAGCGGGTGAAGAGCAAGTATTGCGCCTGAGCAATAAAATGAAGGTTCATGTAATCCGCTCCGGTAATGTGTATGGCTATAACCCTACCTACCGCATTGACGCTGTGATCAACCGCTTCATTTTTGAGGCCCACTTCGAAGGTCGAGTAAGCATCCAGGGATCCGGCGAACAACAACGTGCTTTTATTCACGTGGATAAACTCGGCACTGCCCTCCGGCAGTTGCTCACCGCGGAGGTGAAATCTGGGGTGTATGATTTAGCAGAGCACAATTTCTCCATTAATGATATCTTACTTTCCATCAAAGTGCTGTACCCCGAACTAGAGACCATAAATATCAATCCGAACATGCCCCGGCGCAATATCAGTTTGATTCTGCCTACCCCACTTTGGCAACAACTCCAAATGCCGGAGATCAATTTGCTGAGTGAGTTTCAGGCTTTTCAGGCGGTGTTTGCCTTCCGTTCAGAGTAGGGGTGGCGCATGTCAGTGAATTGTTACTTCGATTGATAACTCAATAATCGAATTTATCCCTGACGCGATGAATCGCGCCGCTACGAGGCTATTAACCCGAATGATTCCGCTAATTTCATCAACTCAACTAAATTCACTAAACCAATTAAACTCCATGAATCAATTACTGACACACAAATACGCAGGTGTAAAAATCAACAGTTACGGTTATTGATGTACAGCCGCATTGCAATGCGGCTCTTCAGCCAAAGATTTCTACTCGATCATTTATTTACAGAAGAACCCAACTAAACCCACAACTCTCCCCATCTCCCAGAATTTCCTAGCTTTGCTGCCATGGAATCTGCAATTCAAGATTTTTTGCCGGAGGCACTACAAGGATACGATCCAGTCCTAGTCTTCGGCCTAGGGTTTGGGCTGTTACTCTTCCTGATCATCATTATTGTGGTTATCAGGCGGTCCATGCGGCGGTCTCGTTTGCGCCAGCGCGGATTGGTTATTCAATCCTTCCAAATTGCACCACTGGGTAGAGATGCCTTTCTCAAGATTTCCAATCCTGGCCTGCCGGTAACGCTACTCCACGTCCGACTTGTGGGGCGACAGGATGTGAAGGTGAAAAATGAAGTGACAGGACAGCAATTAGCTACCGCTGGTAACTACAGTATCTTGCTTGAGGCGGTGGGAGACCGTCGTCTGAATGCCCAATTTCAAGTAGAGTTGTCTTTTGCTGACGCACAAAAGGTGCACTATCAGCAACTATTTGCGCTCTCCCCAGTTAAGAGCCTGAGTATTAAGAAGAAGCGATAAATTTCCAATGGATAATACGGTAACTAAAGTAGATATCCTCGCCATCGGGGTACACCCAGATGATGTCGAGTTGGCGTGTAGTGGCACGTTGTTAAAGCACATTGAGGCTGGAAAGACAGTAGGTATACTTGATCTGACACAAGGTGAGTTAGGAACCCGTGGTACCGCTGAAATTAGGGCGCAAGAGGCAACCCAAGCTGCTCAGATGATAGGGGCACGCTTTCGCTGGAATGCAGGTATGGCCGATGGATTCTTTGCTATCACACCAGATAATACTCGGAAGATCATCCAAGCTATTCGTGCTTGTCAACCTACCATTGTTTTAGCCAATGCTTTAGATGACCGTCATCCAGATCACGGCCGGGCCGCGAAATTAACTGCTGATGCCGCCTACTACAGTGGGCTAGCCAAAATCACTACTCATTTTCCTGATGGCACACCGCAGGAGAAATGGCGCCCCTCAGCAGTTTATCATTACATTCAAGATCGAAACTTGGAACCTGATTTTGTGGTGGATATCACGCCCTATATTGATCAGAAAATGGATATTATCATGGCCTTTGGTTCGCAGTTTCACAACCCCGAGGCAAAGGAATATGCAGCGGAAGCTGCCACCCCAATCAGTGGTGCACAATTCAAGCGCTTTCTGCGTGCTAAGGCCGCTAGCTACGGCCGGGTGGCCGCCTATGATTATGCGGAGGGCTTCAACGTGGTGCGGACTCCAGGAGTGCAAAGCTTATTCGACCTAGACTAGTATCTCCCATAAAAAAAAGCCCGGCCTTTCCGTGAAGACCGAGCCATTTTCAACATTCAACTACTAGATTGTGCGCTATACTGCTGACTGAGTAGGTTGGGCTTCGCCCAAGCCTTTTGGCATCGGTACAGGATACTCGTGTACTCCTTGTGTGTCAGGAATGTTTAGTAGATGACTGTAAAAGCAGGATAAAATAAGCTGAACTATCTTCCTTCGTACTGCCGCTTGATATCGCGGAAGTTTTCTTTGTTTACAGTCTCTCCTGTATTGACGTGGTGCTCAATGGCCAGCGCATAATCGTTGATGAGTTTGCGGAATTGCCCTTTCATCATGCCACCCATAAAAGCAGGTTTTGTACGGTAAGTCATGTCAAAAACTAGTCTACTGGTGTTGGCATCAATAGGTTCTACTCGGTATATCGCAAAAGTATAGGCTGGATCAACTGGAAACTTGCCGGCTTGAAAGACTTGATTGCGGAAGGTATAATTCTCGGGGTCGTAGTCTACTTGTTTCTCGTGCAAATAGCGCGTACCACTCTCGTTGAAATTGCAAACCCTTTCGGCACCTTCTCCGGCAGCCAGGCTACCATTGATATAATCAGAACTGATAATCTTGGGGTGTGAGTTAGCAATAGCACCGTAATCTTCACCAACCACTGCCCAAACCTGATCTGCGGGGGCGTTGATGATATTGGTTACGGTGAAGTTCTGCACCCGTTTCTGGGCCTGTAAATGATAAAAGGAGGACACGAGGATTGCAAATAGTAAGGTGGTTTTGATTAAGCTTTTCATCTTTGGACAGATTAATGGTGGATTAATACTAGCAGTACAAAGATGTCAGCCTTACACGCAAGTCCCTTGGTCAAAAAGACCAAGCATTTGTGCATTTAGTTCATTTATTAACCCATGGCTCACTCCCCGCCGTCTACCGCCGTTATTCCTAACCACATGAGACACATTAGATCACATAAGCTATTGAGCCCTTGAAGGCATTGAAGGAGTTCCAACCAATTCAATCACAATGGCAATCTCAATCAAAGTGGAAGTGACAGTAAAAGTAAAAGCCAGGTAGGTGAAACTAAAATTAGAATGAGCGTTGGAATTTTCGCTAGTAATCCAGCTACGTCCACTGAAGCCGCCGGCAAAGGTGGACCAACTAAATCAACCAATTCAACCTTTAAACCACCAAGACACCAAGGTCACCTAAGAAAGCTTAAACTAACAATGTCTTTCTAATTCTAATTCTCACTCTAATTTTAATTACCCTTCCGATAATCCGAAGGGCTACACCCATGCTCTTTCAAAAAGGATTTAGAAAAATGAGCCAGATCTACAAAACCGCAATCAAAGGCGATATCAGAAACGCGTAATTCGGTGGCGATGAGCAGTTGCGCGGCCTTCTCTAGTTTTCTTTGTTTGAGATAGCGAGCTGGTGGACAGTCATAATGCCGAGCAAACTCTCGCTTGAAGGAACTGAGACTCAAATGAGCCAGCTGAGCCAATTCATCAACACTGATGTTGTGGTACACCTGGGCTTCAACTACCGTTTTAAAGTCTAGTGTTTCCGGAGTGAAGAGGCTGGCTAGTAGGTCACGGATTACTTTAGCATTGTCCGTTTGGGCGAGCAATAAGATGAGTTCCTTTAACTTCAATTTGAGGATTTCCTCGCTAACGAGCTCTGGATTATCAAAGTAAAAGAGTAGGCTGTTGATGTAGTTCTTCAATAGAGAAGAAGACTTCAGTTGCCGGTGTCGAAGAGGTTGGACTTTTCCTACCTGTAGCATGAAATTGGGAAAGTCCTTATCGTAAATCATTTTCAATACCTCGGGATAGAAATGAACGGCTACTGCTTCACAATCGTCTTCAATTCCGTCTTGTGAAAAATATTCATTGAGGTAGTTACCGCATTGCATCACTACACCCTCATCTTGGCTGCTACGGACTTGTCCGGTAGGAGTGAAAGTGCGTGACTCGCCACGGAGGACGTAGTAAAAGCAAGCATCATTTGGCATCTCAGCGGCAAGTCGAATCGGCGGTTGTAGGCAGGCCTTTTCGAAGATTTTCTTGCCAAAGAGGTCAAGTTGCTGATAGGATTTGATCATAGTTTAGCTAGCGTGTAATACGTACAAAACGCCTCAGGATTCAAATGGGTTGAAGTAAGCACATTACTGCTTGGTGCTAATCTAAATGCTACATTGAACCGTTCTTTGAGGAGATAACCAAAAATCTAGTATGTCAAAAAGACGAACTGCACCTACCGCTAGTCCAGCCAATAAGGAGCAATCATGGCGAGAACAGTGGGAAGCACTGAGACACCTACCACCCTTTTTTCGCATGATCTGGCAAACGAGCCCCAGCTTGAGTATTGCCAATGCCCTGCTGCGACTACTGAAATCCCTACTGCCCCTGGCAATGCTCTACGTTGGGAAGGAGATTGTCGATGAGGTGATTTTCCTAATCGATCAACCGGATGCTGATCAGTCTTACCTGTGGACATTGGTGGTTATAGAACTGGTCCTGGCGGTTACCTCAGATTTGCTTTCACGTGCTATTAGCTTGCTGGATGGTTTACTAGGTGACCTGTTTGCTAACCGTACCAGTGTTCGCTTAATCAAACACGCCGCGGAATTGGATCTGTACCAGTTTGAAGAACCAGATTTTTACGACAAGCTAGAGCGGGCAAGACGGCAGACAACTGGGCGCACGATCCTCATGTCACAGGTGCTTTCCCAGGTGCAGGATATGGTAACGATTATCTCGCTGGGGGTGGGGCTGGTTGCTTTTAACCCGTGGCTGATCTTACTCTTGTTCTTGGCGGTGATCCCCGCCTTCATTGGTGAGAACTACTTCAATCAACGTTCTTATTCCTTAACCCGTAGCTGGACGCCTGAACGCCGTGAGCTCGACTACTTGCGCTACATAGGAGCAAGCGATACCACGGCCAAGGAGGTAAAAATATTCGGACTGTCTGATTTCATAGCTGAACGCTTTGAACGTCTTTCCTGGAACTATTACCGAGCTAATCGGGCTCTGAGTATTAAGCGGGCCAGTTGGGGAGTATTCCTATCCGCACTGGGTACCGTTGCTTACTACGGGGCTTATGTGTTTATCATTATCCAAACGGTAGGCGGCATTATTACGGTAGGTACATTAACCTTTTTATCTGGTGCTTTCAACCGGATGCAAGGGCGTTTGCAGGGCATGATGAGCCGCTTCTCCAGTATTGCCAGTCAAGCTTTGTACTTGCAGGATCTCTTTGATTTCCTAGCCATTCGCCCCGAAATTCACAACCTGCCAGCAGCGGTACCTTTTCCGGAAACAGTACAGTCTGGCTTCGCTTTTGAGAATGTCAGTTTCAAATACCCTGGGACGGAGAAGTATGCCATAAAAGATTTATCCTTCCACTTAAATGCGGGAGAGAAACTGGCCTTGGTGGGCGAAAACGGCGCGGGTAAAACCACTCTGGTTAAGTTGCTTGCACGCTTGTACGAACCCAGCTCTGGACGAATCTTACTGGATGGTGTTGATCTTCGGGCGTACGAACTCAGCAGCCTCCGTGCTAACGTTGGCGTAATTTTCCAGGACTTCTTTCGCTATCAATTAAAGGTGCGGGATAACATTGCGGTTGGTCGTATCCACCTCAACGAGAAACTTCCGTTGATCGAAGAGGCGGCAGAGAAGAGTTTGGCGGATACAGTTGTAGAAGAACTACCTGCTAAGTACGAGCAAATGCTGGGTAAACGTTTCCAGGATGGCGTAGAACTCTCCGGCGGCCAGTGGCAGAAGATTGCCCTGGCGCGTGCCTACATGCGCGATGCCCAGCTGCTCATTCTCGATGAACCTACCTCTGCCTTGGACGCCCGTGCCGAACATGAGGTGTTCTTGCGCTTCAGTGAGCTTATTAAGGATCGTTCCGCGGTTTTGATTTCTCACCGTTTTTCTACCGTACGTATGGCCGATCGTATTCTGTTTCTGGAGCACGGTCAACTACTGGAAATTGGCTCACACGAAGAGCTCATCGCGCAGGATGGTAAGTACGCGGAGCTGTTTCATTTGCAGGCGCAGGGATACCAGTAAGGAAGCAATCAAAATGACAATCCCGTATAGTCATTATACTTCTGCTACGTAACGACGCGATTCATCGCGTCCGACCGCAAGGCTGCTGCTTCACAAACTGCTCCGTCCACCGCTGGTCTGCGGCCTCCAACTGCAGGGAGTAGGTACCGGTAGGGAGCGAAGTGACATCAATCTGGACAGTAAACTATTCCGCTGATCCTGTGCAGTTGGCCGCTAGCATCGAAAATCTTGTAAGTAAATGGCAGTGAGAAAGTTAAATCCGGAGCTTGGAGAAGCAATTCATCGGTAACGGGATTAGGGTAGACCAACCAGGCGCCAACGATGGGTTCATCTGTACTTACGACTCCGCCGTTCACTCGGTAGCGAATAAGGGCAAAGCTAGCGGCACCAAACTCACCAAAGTCATCTTCCGCTTTGATCACCACGGGGTAAGCTTGCGCGCGAGCGTGTTCCTCTCTCACTACCCATTCAAATGTACCAACATCTTGCACCACAACCAAGGTAGCGGAATTATTGACGTAAGAGAGTAACCCACTAGTGGTCGTGAGACGAATAGCTTGATCCGGTTCATCCGTTACGGTACATTGGAAACGTTTGGTACTGGCTCACTTAACTCTCCATCTAGAACACCATCACCGTCATCGTCTACACCGTTGATAATTGGAACATTACTGAAACTACCATCTCCCCACTGTAACCGCAGCGTCTCCCTAAAAGAATCGGTCATACTCACGGAGGCCGGGTTATAAACTATAATTTGGGCAGCTACAGTAAGTGGTCCAATTTGCTCTACTTGTATTTCCACCGAACGACAACGAGCCGAAAAAAGTAGGATAGGGCACAAGGCAAAAAGAAGAGTAGTAGAGAGCGTAGCGGTTTTCATGCTTGAGGTTTACTTTCAGGATAAGCGGTGGGAAGGCTGGCCGCAAGGGCTAGTTCACCGGGCGTCAGCTGGTTTACAAAGCTTAGACTGGCTCAACAACTGCACGAAAAAAACGATTCGCTGCGATTTCACTATCGATGGTATTCTTCCGCCGGAGGGCTTTACCGAATTCACTACTTTTGAAACCGGAGCCATGAACACGCTCTAAGACTAGTAAAACATCCATTATGCCTAACAAATTTAAATTACTAACCCTCATTGGGTTATTGTTTCTGGGTTTACAATTGCCCGCTCAGGAACAAGAAGAAAAGTCAACCGATCTAAGTGGTCTGAGTTGGCGAAGCCTCGGACCAGCTTTTATGTCGGGGCGCATTGCTGATATTGCTATTCATCCAACAGATGACAATGTCTGGTACATCGCCGTCGGTTCTGGCGGCGTATGGAAGACCGAAAATGCGGGGGTAACTTGGAACTCCATTTTTGATGGGCAAAGCTCTTATTCCACCGGCTGTATCACTATCGATGCTCGTAATCCTAATCGCGTTTGGCTAGGGACTGGTGAGAATATCGGTGGTCGTCACGTCGGCTACGGTGACGGTATCTACCTGAGTACCGATGGTGGTAAGAGTTGGAAGAACAAGGGGCTGAAGGCCTCTGAGCACATCTCGAAAATTGTCGTTCACCCAGATAATTCTGATGTCATTTGGGTGGCTGCCCAAGGACCATTATGGAGCAAAGGTGGTGAACGTGGAATCTACAAGACCACCGACGGCGGAGAAACCTGGAACCAAGTATTAGGAGATGATGAGTGGGTTGGTGCGACCGACTTGCTTATTGACCCACGAGATCCGATGGTACTCTACGCCGCTACCTGGCAGCGTCATCGTACGGTAGCTGCCTATATGGGCGGTGGCCCTGGTACCGGTATCCATCGTTCTACCGATGGGGGAGAAACTTGGGAAGCGCTGACGAATGGCCTGCCAAAAAGCTCCATGGGTAAGATTGGCCTGGCTATTTCACCCCAACAACCAGATGTATTGTACGCCGCTATCGAGCTTAACCGCCGGAGTGGTGCGGTCTATCGCTCCACCAATCGTGGAGCTACCTGGGAGAAGCGTTCGGAGGCCGTATCTGGTGCTACTGGTCCTCACTATTATCAGGAACTCTACGCTAGCCCGCACCAGTTTGATCGGCTGTACCTGATGGATGTGCGCATCCAGGTGTCCGATGATGGTGGTAAGAATTTCCGTCGTCTGAAAGAAGAGCACAAGCACTCCGATAATCACGCCATGGCTTTCCGGGCGGATGATCCCGATTACCTCCTAGTGGGTACAGATGGTGGCTTGTACGAGAGCTTTGACCTAGCGGAAAACTGGCGCTATATGGCCAACTTGCCATTGACCCAGTTCTACAAAATTGCGGTAGATGATACTGAACCTTTCTACAACATCTACGGTGGTACACAGGATAACAGCACCCAGGGTGGACCGTCTCGTACAGACAAGGTTCAGGGTATTCAAAACTCAGACTGGAAAGTAATCCTCAACTGGGATGGTCACCAGCCCGCGACGGAGCCCGGTAATCCAAATATCGTTTACGCTGAACGTCAGGAGGGAACGCTTTCCCGCGTGGATATCAGCACCGGCGAAGTGGTTGACATCCAACCCCAAGCCGGAGCAAATGAAGACTACGAACGCTTCAACTGGGATGCTCCTATTCTGGTAAGCCCGCATCAATCCACTCGTATCTACTTCGCCTCCCAACGCGTTTGGCGCTCCGATAATCGTGGTGATGACTGGACTGCCATTTCCGGTGATCTGACGCGCGACGAAGAACGTTTTGCCTTACCAATTATGGGCAGCACGCAGAGCTGGGACAATGCCTGGGACGTTCTGGCAATGTCAAACTATAATACCATTACCTCACTAGCGGAATCACCGAAGCAAGAGGGACTTGTTTACGCGGGTACCGATGATGGCATCATTCAGGTTACCGAAGACGGTGGCCAGAATTGGCGCAAGATCGAAGTAGGTAATATAAAAGGAATCCCGGCTACGGCTTTTGTCAACGATATTAAGGCCGACCTTTATGATGCCAAAACGGTCTACGTAGCCCTGGATAACCATAAGTACGGTGATTACAGTCCGTATCTGATTAAGAGTACCGATGCCGGACAAACCTGGACTTCGATTACTGGTAACTTACCAGAACGCACGCTACTGTGGCGTCTGGTACAGGACCACGAAAAGCCAGCACTACTTTTCTTAGGTACGGAATTTGGTGTGTATTGCTCCTTGGATGGTGGTCAGGAATGGCACGCATTAAAGGGTAAATTTCCTACGATCTCCGTTCGTGACTTGGCGATCCAGCGCCGCGAGAATGACTTAGTTGCGGGTACTTTTGGCCGTGGTATCTTGGTACTTGATGACTATAGTGCATTACGTGCAGTCAATGCGGAGCAGTTGGAGCAAGCGGGTACCCTTTTCCCCGCCCGTGACGCCTGGTGGTACATCCCGCGCCCACAATTGGGTTTTGATGGAACTAAGGGCGATCAGGGTGCAGGTTACTTTGTGGCCGATAATCCACCTTTTGGTGCGGTCTTCACTTATTACCTGAAGGAAGGCTTGGAAACTGCCGAAGAGCAGCGCAAAAAAGCGGAGAAAGAGGCAGAAACGGTGGGTTTCCCTGGTTGGGATGAACTGGCGGCAGAAGCCAATGCTCCAGCACCAAAGGTCTTCATCATGATCACCGATGCGAATGGAAAGACGATTCGCCGAGTGGATGGTGCGGTAACGAAAGGTTTCCACCGTATTGCTTGGGATCTGCGGCATAGTTCACCGGCAGCGATTAGTGGTGGTGGTTTTGGAATGCCTGGAATGATGGCCGCTCCTGGTCAGTACACCGCCACCTTGTACCAGCAGCTTGACGGTAAGATTACTCAACTAGGGCAAGCGCAAAGCGTCAATGTGAAGCAATTGCGCAAAGGCGCATTGGAAGGTGCCACTCCCGCAGAAGTGGCCGAATTCTGGCGCAGCTTTGAAAAGACCTTCGGGGCCTTCACGGCCATGACGACACGCATGCAAGACGCCTCTGCCTACAGTGATCGTTTGGCAAAAGGCCTACTTGCGGCTCCAGGCCTAGACTTAAGTCAGCACGAGCAATTTGCAAAAATGCAAGCCGAAATAGCGGAAATGGAAGCCGACTTTGGAGGAAGCCCCGCCAAACTAGAACCAGGTGAGAAAGATAACCCAGTCATTTTTGATCGCATCTTCGCGGTCATGCGCGGCGTGGAAAGATCTACCTACGGGCCAACAACAATGCACCGAGAAAGCCTGCAAATGGCAGATGAGGCAATAGCCTCAATGAATAGCCGTATAGATAGCTGGCGCCGTAAGGCCAATACGCTAGCGCAAGCGATTCAAGCTGCTGGTGGGCCTTGGGTAAAAGAATAGACAGCAGTTTACCTAGCTGTTAAATTCGGAGGTGGGAAGTCGGAGGTCGGAAGTGTTTACCGATTTCCCACTTCCGACTTCTTCCTTCTACTTTCTACCCTCTACGCTCTACCTCCTGCCAACCACTGACGCGATTCACCCAACCCTCGTCCTGGCATTTCTTAAGCAATGACTTTACCTTCGAGCCCAATATCGGATGCTTCCATTTAGGAATAATTTCCGCTAGGGGAACCAATACAAAGCGCCGTTCTTGCAACCACGGATGGGGTAGTGTAAGCTGTGGCGTATCTACTATGCGCTTCCCGTAGAAGATTAGGTCGATATCGATAATGCGCTCACCCCATTTTTGCTTGCGTTGTCGACCCAATTCCTTTTCTATTTCCAGGGCAACTGCCAAGACCTCCTCTGGCGGGAGCTTAGTTTTCAAGCGAAAAGCCTGGTTCAGGAAGTCACGTTGATCTTCTATTCCCCAAGCCCCGGTTTCATAAACAGCAGATGCCGCTTTGACTTTCCCAACGCGGCGCTCTAGCAGTTGGCGAGCGTCTTGCAAATATTGGTTGCGCAGACCCATGTTGCTACCTAAATGGAGAATGACCTGAGGCATAGTTCGTATTTATTGATAGCAAAGATATACCGCAAATGAAATGGTTTGGGCTTCGCCAAACTATTTCACGCGAGTATATACTCGTAGCGAAGTGGTTTGGATTTCCACCCCGAAGGAGCAGCAAAGCTAAACCACCTTCGGCTTCGGTATAGTTGCCAAGGCAAAATATCCATTTGAGCTATCGCAAGTCAGCAGACAAAGCATTGGGCGGGAGGTTATCTTTTAGTCTAATTGTCTATCTTTGGTCAGTCATACCGACGTTGCTAAGGTTTGGATATCCAAACCGTTTGCAAGTACAGTATATACTGACCGAAGCAGTGCGGGCTTCGCCAGCACGGATTCGCGTCACGTATAAGCAAACTCAACCATCTGTCATAGACACATTATCCCGTATGAAATATTCTTTGACACTCCTTTGTGGTGTTCTCTTCAGTTTGAGTGCTTTTGCACAACCTTCTAACAACGAATGTGTAAACTTGATTGACCTCGGTACTGCTCCTGTTTGTACCGATGATATTTACACCAATGTAGACGCCACTAGTAGTAGTACCAGCCCTGATGATGTGCCTTTGTGCTTCAATGGTGGTGTGGTGAGTAACGACGTCTATTTTGGTTTTCAAGTTGACGCATCCCTGGTCGATGTAACCATTACCATTAGTGGTACCGATATGGGCCCTAACGGAATCCCTTGGGAAAACCCTCAGTTTGCCCTGTATCGAGGTGATTGTAATGGCCTAGCCGAGCTGGATTGTGCCATCGGATCGATTGGAGATAACGTGATCAGTATTGACGCCATCGGGCTTACGCCAGGACTTACTTATTTTCTGAGAGTAGATAGTTACTCTGATACTGGTACACCAGTTTGGGGTGATTTTACCGTTTGTATAGAAGAGTTTATTCCGGCCTTTAATATGGGAGATGGAACCTTTACCAGCTCTTGTTCCGGTACTATTTTTGACAGTGGTGGTCCAGACGAGGACTACGGTGATGGCGAGGAGTTTGTCTTCACTATTTGTCCACAAGATTTCACGCAGTGTATTGAGTTGGATGTGATGTCCTTCAATATTTTCTCTGGTGACCAATTAAACGTATACGAAGGTGCTTCTACCGCCGGTACGCAGATTGCGGCTTTGGTCGGTAATAGCAACGGAAACGAGTTCATCATCGAGTCCTCCAACTCCTGTATTACGTTACAGTTTATTTCGGATGGCTTCAACTCCTCCGCCGGTTTTGAGGCGGCTTGGCAATGTTCGCCACTGGAGTGTGATGGATCGGATATTGATAGCCCAACAGTTATTGACGCTATTCCCTTTAATAATACCAACTTAACCACTTGCGGTGAAGGTGCCAACTTCAACCAAACGCCCTGTGGTACGCTACCATTTTTGAATGGTCCGGAGACGGTCTTTATTTATGATTCTCCGGGAGGTATTTGCGCAGAAATTGATGTGACGGGTGCGGAGCCAGGTACTGGTGTAATCGTACTGAATGGCCCTCCAGATGATCCAGGTACTTTGTGTGTAGCGCAGAGTGGTACAGGCTCGCTTAATAGTGTGAACTTCCAGACGGCTGGAGAATACTACATCGTAGTTGCCAATGGTGAAGGTTGTACCGACTTTGGTTTGAATATCGTAGAAGATGAATGTTCTATTTCTCCTACGCTAGTAAATGCACTGTGTAACCCACTTAACGGTTGTATCGAAGATGGAGAATTGACAAGCCAACTGATTTTTGAAGACGGCTCAGAGGATATTCTTGGCTTGGATGATGCCGGTTGTTGGGTGAATAACGGTTTCCAGACCGACTATTTGTGGTTCACTATTCAGGCACAGGCGGATGGTCCATTCGGTTTCATTATGAGTGGAACAACTATAGATTCAGATATTGATATCAACGTTTGGGGACCATTCACTCAGGATGATGTTTGTGAAACGCCCAATGCGGTGATTGAAACCATTACAACTACTGATCCTATCCGTTCGACCTGGACCGGTGGTAACCAACCAACAGGTTTAGCGGATATCCACCCAGTAACGGGCATTGACGTGACCGACGATTACGATTGTGGCTCACTAGATACACCAGGTGCGGGCGGTGACCGAATAGTACGAACAATCCCTGCTATGGAGGGTGAAGTTTATGTGATCCTTGCCAATGACTGGGGCGATCAGATTTCCGATGGTGCTATTTCTATTGACTGGAGTCCATCTAATCCTGAAGTACTACAACCATTAGAATCAACCGTAGCCGCTGCCGATACTTCGGTTTGTGCCGGCGAAAGCGTTCAGCTTGAGGTACTTACTGGTCTTGACAACATTCGTTGGATAGGTGATAATGCGGATCAGCTTTCTTGTAATGCTTGTTTTGATCCTATCGCAACTCCTCCAATCGAAACGGAGGTTTATACTGCCGTGCTAAACGCACCTTGCTATCAGGATACCATCAATGTAACGGTCAATGTATTTGACCTGGATGCTGGTCCTGATGTGGAAATCTGTGTGGGAGAAGAGTTTGAAATACCTGCTGGTCCAGACTTTGATCAAGCTACCTACGAGTGGAGCCCTCCTCCAGGCTTGCAGTTCAGTTGTACAGATTGTGGTACACCCGTTATTTCAGCCGAAGCTCCAGGTGTTTACGAAGTACCGGTAACCCTCACCGCTGCGGCTTGTGCCTTTATGGATATGCTTACCGTGACCGTACTTGATTTCTCCGCGCCAGATTTTGACGTGATTGATGATGAGCGCATTTGCGCCGGCGAAGAGATTCAAATTGGTGGGGAACCTGATGCCAGCAACACCTACGTGTGGACCTCGGTACCGACCTCGGATGTAGATCAGGTGGCCAACCCAATGGTGCAGCCCAATGAAACTACCACTTACTTTGTCTCGGTAACCAACGGCGTCTGCCCATTGGCCTCAGTGGATAGCGTAACGATCGAAGTAACGCAACTACCATTGATTGAAATCGCTGAAACGCCTGATCCTGTTTGCCAAGGTGATGCCATTAGCTTGTCGAGCGTGACGGTAGAAGATGATGTGATTTACAGCTGGAATGGTCCACAAGAAATTCAGAACCCAGATAGTAGCTTCACTACAATCATACCGGTAGCCTCCGGTAATTATACCCTTACTGGTGACCGTTTGGGCTGTGAAGTAGAAGATGTACAATTTGTGGAAGTAATTCCAATCTTCATTGATCTTAATCAGCCGGATACGCTCTTCCGTTGTAATACTGATGAGCCTTTCCAGGTGGAGCCAACGATAGTACCAACGAGTGCTATGATCGAATGGATGCCGGATGATATCATGGTGAATAATCCAATTCTGGATCCGCAGACTTATACGGTTTACACCGCCACCGTAACGGTAGGCAATTGTGTACGTGTTGATTCCTTCGCGGTTCAGGTAGACTCTTTGCCCGTGGATATGTCCATCATGGCCGATCCATTTAAAGATCCTTACTGTCAGGGTGAGTTAGTGACCTTGGTGTCACCGATCTACGAGCCAGCCGACTATCCGGATATTATGCACGACTGGTTTGCGGTAATCGGAGATCAAACCTCCGATACGCTCTACAATATGGTGATCACTACCCAGGATACGTTCACCTACCAGCGTCTGACGATCAATGGTGGCTGTGAGGTAACCGATACCATACGGCTTAATGTGGTAACCAACGAGGCGTTAAATATTACGCCTATACAACCAGAGATTTGTCCTGGTGATTCTGTTCAGCTTACTTTGGCTGGCCCTGGTCAGCTTGGAGATATTGAGTGGACACCCGAGACCGGACTGAGTTGTACCGATTGTCCGGATCCAGTGGCAAGGCCAACTTCTACGACTACCTATATGGTGAGTAGTGCGATAGAGGGTTGTGCTATTATGCAATCAGTGACGGTATCCGTTTTGGAGGAACCATCTGTTGCAGTAGTGACGGAATCAATTTGCCCCGGAGATGAAATAGCACTGGCCGTAGGCGTACCGCAAGCGGGTACAACCTACGCCTGGAGTGCCGATAATGATCCGGACTTTAATAGTGCCGAATTCAATCCGCTGGTGATGCCAAGTACGACTACTACTTATTCGGTCACGGCTTCAAATGTTTGCGGTAGCGATACCAGTGAAGGAACGATAACGGTCGTCCAAGATGGGGCGTTGATCAGCGTCAATGAGGGTATCGATACTATCGTTACTTGCCGCGGCTTTGAGTTTGATCTGGTAGCTAATGTACTAGAGAGTGCAAACGGTGATAATACCCTCAACTGGACTTACGATGGAGGAGGTCAAAGTGGAACAGAAGCTACCTTCACCGCTACGCAGAGTGGTAGTGCGGTCTTCACTTTCTCTTACGGAACTACTACGGGTGTCACCTGTAATCAGTTTACCGGCGAAGTATTCATTCAAGTTAATGATGCGCCGCAAGATGTGCAGCTGATTGGTGACGATGAGTCTTGCTTTAGCGACTTGCAGACCTTCATTCTCAACAATGGTACCGGGGAACCAGGAGTAACCTACAGCTGGACCGGCACCGACGGATTTACTTCTATGGAACCAGATCCGGAGGTTACGCCATCGGTAACTACAACTTATACTTTGGAGGCCTCCCTTGGTGAATGTACTGTTGTTGATAGTGTGACGATCACGGTTATCCAACCAGCGACCTTAACAGGCGGAGACCCAGTTGTGGCTATATTGGATGACAATGGAAATTTGCAAGAAGACCTGGAAATTACCGCTACCGTTGATGGAGCTGATCCGAACGGGGTACGATGGACATTCTTAGGAGACAGTATTGGCGTAGGAGTTCCATTAATCTGGGAGCCTGGGGATAGCCAGCTTGACTCTCTTCCAAATTTTGTCTTTGCTACCTTAGATACAGGTTGTGAAATCCTCGTTGATTCAGTTCTAGTACAGAAACTGGACATCAGAGTCCCTGATCTCTTTTCTCCAAATAATGACGGTATGAATGACGTATTCAAACCGTTCTTCCTAGGCACTTTTGATGTAGTAGAAGTAAAGGTGTACAATCGCTGGGGACAAGTGGTGTTTGAATCCAATGATAATACCAATCCAGGTTGGGACGGTATGAAAGACGATAAGGAGGCACCTTCGGATGCTTATCTATGGTCCATACGTGTTGGTATAGGTAGTGCCATTATAGAGCAACAAGGACAGGTAACACTAGTCCGCTAGACTCATTTTGTGCTTAGCTAAAAAATCCCTCGGTAGTCATCTGCCGAGGGATTTTTTTGTTGTGGGTGATGGACTGCGGATTTACACCTGTCCATTTTTACAACGAACCTATCCGAATGAAACTATCCTCAAAACGCCAAAGGAAGTCATTGCGCCTTGCGGGATCATAGGGTAGAGTTTTAATCCCGTCTGCGGTCCTGGCAAGGTAGTTATTGCCAAAAGAAGCCAGAAGAACAGGGTCACCACTTCTAATCAAACCATCTCCCGTTTGCTCTGGGCTGCGCTTGATTACCCATTGGTAGTGTTTCTCTTTAGATGCCATATTCCTCAGACCGATATTGATCACACCGTCGCCCGCTGGCCCTCTGGTGCCAGTCAGATAGCTTGGACCATCGCCTTCTGGAAGGCCGTTTTTCAAATAAATAACATCTCCGTAGAAGATGACCTCTCTAGCCGTTGATCCTCTTTCGCGTTCCAAAACCCAGTGTAATTCTATCAGGTGGTCCAAAAATAATCCCGGGCGGGCGTCCATGGATACCAAGGTTTCGTTTCTCACTGCCCCGTTAAAGAGGCGATTGTCTCCGCCTAGAAGTTGATCTTCTCCGGCAGCCACATTCATCAGGAAGAACCCGGAGTGAGTTACCAACGCATTAGAGATTCGGGGTGTTTTTGCCGGAGCCAGCGGTAGCCACTCAAATGATCCTGTGGAAGCGTTTGTTGTGCGCATGTTACCCGCAACTTCGCCGAGATTTTTACCAAAGACTTCCAGATAGATCGGGTCGCCAAGGTTTATTTTTCCTGAGCCCGTCTCATTTTTACTTTTTTTAACCCGCCAGCGATAGTGCTTAATTTTGGAGTTGATGTTGGAGATCAAAGCTGAAGCGGTATGTACTACTTCCGCCGGCGCGGCCCCTCTTGCTCCGGTTAAGTAGATGGGGTAGTTCCAATTACGTAGATAGACGACATCACCGTATTCGACCTGCTCCTGCTCTACACTGAACAACTCCTTCTCCATTCGCCAGGTGAAACTACCAGTTTCTGAGGCTGTCTCAGGTAGACCACCCAATGCTATGCCGGATCCACCTGTGCCCCGGCCACCGCTCATAAAGTTTCCACTTGCTGAATTCTTTAGCTGAATCCATTCTCCGGTAAGGAGTGGTTCAATAGAAGAAACAAGATTCCAAAGGTGAAGGTCACTCCGATTAGCTAGTCGCAGGACATGTGGGTTTTTGCGGATCACGTCTAAGGCGTTTTCTAAACCATCATCAGTGAAAGGGGAGTGGTCTAAGCAGAAGATATCACAATCATTAACCAGGAGCCCGTTGCAGCCCGCATTGAGTAGCATATGTGCAATCGTTTCTTCCCGCTCGTAGGTCCAGGAGTAAACGAATTTAACATCATTTGCTCCATCTCGGTTAGCGGTAGCGGTTTGTGTGTTTCGTAATATCTGGGCCATGGTCGGTGCCGGTACTAAAGCCATGATACCGTCGGCGTATGATTGATTAACTACTCCAGCCTCATTGAAGAAATCGATTACTTGCTGCGCATTAGGGGCCTCTGAAGTAGACATGTCAATAGCCACCATTTCATTGGCGTGTAGTTGACGCATAAAATGATCCAAGATGCTACGATTATCCCAATCCCCCACGCTGTAGTTGATCAATATGTCAGCAGCCAACTTGCTTCGCACCTTAGATACCATCTCTAAAACAATTGCTCTGTCCACATCATTCGGATCCGCTTTGATGTCAAAGCCAATCGCTGCGATTTTGCGACGATCGTCTTGCTTATTGAAATGATCAAGCCAATTGTCGAGGGTAACGCTACCGTTACAGAAATCGTGATTGACCTTCCACTCTACCAAGTCTGTACAGTATTGGAGATCAATTTCTATAGCGTTTGCGCCATTTTCTATGGCATCTTCGATATCGTCTAAGTCATTGGCGCGGTGGGCAAAGATGTAAATTGGCCGGCCGGCTCGGCTTGCAAATACCTCTATTGATAGCAAGAGTAGGCAAAACAGAATTGGAAATAAACGGAGATTTTTCATGATGTTTTCTTTGAAGGATAATTCACATGACTGTTTGTCAAGAGTCAGTGCTGCAAATCTTTTTGTGATCTGCTGTGAGTAAGTTCGAGCATTAGTAGACTTGGGGAAATGGAGGCTTGATGGTGGGAGGGAAATCCAGGGTGATGAAGCCTTTTGCTGCGGTAAGTGGTAAGCAGGCTATTTTTGACTGCCGCCAGGAAATTTCAATTAGTGTCCGGTTGGGAAGTTATCTAAAGGGGTGTATGCTGCGTTGCTATGTATCGTTCGCTGCTTTTGGTCCTTTGCTTTGTGTGTAGTTGTCAATCATCAGAAAACACCTCACTGATACTCCCTTCAGCGAAAGCAAAATTGCCTGGTCACCTTCAGGACGCTACATTGCCTACCACGCCAAGGTGGACGAAATGGATGATATTTTTCTGCTGGAAATCCAAACGGGAAAGGTGGAAAAGGTAACTTCGGGAAATGGTTATCACGCGGAGCCGGAGTGGATTTTAGCGGAGTAGGGGAGGGGTGGAAAATTTTGGTGTAGACGCGTCAATGTGTCTACGTGTTTATACCTTAAAATTGGTTTTTTACCCCCAAAATCAAAAAAACAAGAACGTCTTATATCCGCAGATTTCTTAGGCTCTCCACATCATGAGCAGCCAAAAAATGATCTACGTAGGGTAGAGCCGCTTGCATGCCACGTACAGTAGGTTCGTAACCCGGGCGGCCCGCCAGCGGATTAAGCCAAAATACTTGATAGGCTTTCTGTTGTAGGTAGCGCATGCTTCTTTCCAGTACCTCAATATTGCCGGTATCCAGGCCATCACTGAGAATGAGCACGATGGTGTCCTTGTCCAAGAGGCGACGGCCATACTGCTCCACAAATTGGTTAAGGCAGAGGCCAATCTCCGTTCCACCAGACCAGGCTGTACTTTCTTGAGTAAGTCTACGTAGTGCTTTTGCAAAGTCCTGCTCGCGGAGTTGTCGGGTGGTGCGTTCCAGGGTACTGCTAAAGATGAAGGATTCGACCCGCTGGCCGGTGCGTTGAAATCCGTAGAGTACCTGAATCAGAAAGCGAGTATATAGCTCCATGGAACGGCTTACATCGCATAAGAGTACCAGCCGGACGTTGCGTTGCTTGGGTTCGCTGTGGCGAAGTTCCACAATCTCACCACCAAAGCGCAGGCCATTGCGCAGTGTACGACGTAGATCCAGCTTGTTTAGTTTTTTGCTGTGTTGCCGGCGGCGACTAGGGCGTTGGGCCATTCGCTGTGCCAATTGATTAATGACCCGCAAAATTTCGTGCAATTCATCTTTAGCAAAGCTGCTAAAGTCGCGGTTATGCCCCGCACCTCCTGGGCTATAAGTCACCATTTCTGTGGCCTCACTATTCCTACCTCCGTGTAGCCAATCCTTCAGTACCTGTAGAGAAGGAGGGCGAGGTTTGGGCTTAGATTGATCTACGGGTTGCTCTTTGATCTTGCTGTTTACCGCCCGCTCCAGTTCTTTCCAGTACTGCGTGTACAGGTCGTCAAAACGGTGTAGCTGTCTTAAATCTTTGCAGAGAATAGTGCGAAGTACCAAGCGAAATTCGTGGCCGGAACGTAAGCCAATGGTAGGGAGCACCTCTAAGACATCCTGTTCTTCGTCGGTTGTGATTCTGAATTGCTGCTGGCGCAGGAAACGGCAAAACTGGAGCACCTGTTCCGTGAGGTTGGTGCGCCGGGCAAGGGGGCTATATTTCGGGATTTGTGGAATAAGTCTTAATGATTGAGTTGAAAAATTAATGGCTCTACAGATTAATCTTCCTGATCGTAGTATTCCGGTTAGTCCAGCCATTCAATGACGAGTCCCTCTTTTTGCCGGAGCCTAGCTATTAGCTCAGGAGAAATTTTACGTCTACATTCCCGATTTAGTACGAGTCTTTCCAGTTCCAATGTTTCGATATACTGTGGAAAGGCTTTTATACTCCAGCAATTGAGCTGGAGTTCATTGAGGTTCGGAATTTTAAAGACCCAGTGTGGTAATGTATCAGCACGAAGCAGGTAAGTTAATGACGTTAATGATAAGGGGGTAGCTTGGTAGTCATAATTGTAACTCCTCCAGACCTTGCCGCTAAATTCAAGTGCTTTTAGCCCGGGGAAAAATTGCAGCGGAGGCAAGTGTGATTTAATAACTCTTAAGACAGTCAAATTTTCAATTGGTGAGTTTTCCAATGTCTCAAAAGTCTGGCCGTGTAAATTGTGGGCTGTGAGGGTGTCCAGGTTAGGTAAGTCCGTTATATAAGTCGGAAATTCTGTCCAGTGATCAAAATCGAATGATAGATGATTCAGAGAATTGATACCGGTAAGTTCTGGTACCGGCCAACCTGATTCGATGTGCAAATAGCTAAGTTGTTCCAGCGCACTGAAGTCTGAGGGTATATTATAAATAGCAGGAGACTTGAGGGTAAGCCGCTCAAGCTGCTTGAGTTCCATAATTACCAAGGGGAATTCGAGACAATATTTACAGTCAATTTCAAGTGTCCGTAGCCTGGGGTATTGCCCTATTTTCTCAAGGTCTAGCGTAGTTTTCACTGTAAATGAAGTCTTTGCTAATCTTCGATTGGCTTCTTCCTCGTCAGTTGGTAAGGTTCGTCCGCTAGGAGGTGGTGGCGGAGGAGAAGGGCTGCTACCAAGGGAATGCTGACACCCATTATTTGGGCCTTCCCCCACCAAATAGTAAAGGAGTGGGCATCCCAATCTATTTGATAGTGCCAGGTACTCTTCACTGGTTTCTTCTAAGAAAGTGAAATTGTCGATAGATATTCCCTGGAAATACCCAAATGAGATTTTTATGGCCACAAGTACTGGTTTCCCGGTCTGTTTATGCCGCCGTGTCGTTACTAGAATATTTCTCGTCAGGACTTCGGCCGCTCGATCTTTACCAAATAGAACATTACTCGCGTACGTTAAATTCGTGCGATATCGATTTCTAGCTTGTAGTTCGTAAATCCAGTTGGGAATTAGTTCGTCATAACGCTCCTTAGTCATGGCCCCACGGTAACCAAAAAACTTTGGATCATATTCTCCTTCTATAATGGAGTCAATGAATTGATTAACGTAACGAGTCGCTTCGAGGTGTTCCCAACCATCGAATTGAGCAATTTCGTGGGGTGCAAAACTTTGACTCCTGCCACTATTTAAAAGTGAAAATATACTCAATAAGAGAAGTGCGAAGCTGAGAGAATTACGCATTGTGCAGAGTTTTGTAAAGACAAGTTAGACCTATCCAATTTTCGCCGTTACACCTACCTTATCCCATAGCTCTTGTAGTGAGTCTTGTGCTTGCCGCATATCCTTCCAGTCTTTCAATACGACACCCAAAGTAGACTCGATCAGGTCTTTGTTCAGGTGTTCAAAGTGCATTTCTGCTAAAGCGGTAGCCCAATCAAGTGTTTCTGCTACGCCCGGTACTTTTTCCAGGCGTATCTTGCGCACCTCATGCATGAAGGCGCAAATTTCCCGTGCCAGTTGTTCGTTGGCCTGCGGAACTTTGTGCTTAAGGATGTCAAGTTCTTTACCAAAATCAGGATAGTCAATATAGAGATACAAGCACCGACGGCGGAGTGCTTCCGATAATTCGCGGACGCGATTACTGGTCAGAATTACCTGGGGGATGTGCGTAGCCTTAATAGTGCCAATTTCTGGAATGGTTATCTGCCAATCAGAGAGTACTTCCAGTAGGAAACTCTCAAATTCCTCGTCTGCCCGGTCCACTTCGTCAATGAGTAATACCGGCATTTTATCATGAGTAATGGCTTGTAAGAGTGGCCGTTTGAGTAGAAAGGCTTCACTAAAGATACCGGCTTCCTTTTCTGCAATGGATTTATCCGACTGTTCTTCCAGTTTGATCTGTAAGAGCTGTCGCTGGTAGTTCCATTCATAAATGGCGTGTGCTGCATCCAGACCTTCGTAGCATTGTAGGCGGATCAAATCTGTTTCCAGCGCGGCTGCCATCACTTTAGCAATCTCCGTTTTTCCTACTCCTGCTGGCCCTTCAATAAGTAGGGGCTTGTTTAGCAAACGTGCCAAAAAAATAGACATTACAATCTGCTCTTCAGCTACGTATCCTCGTGCTGCTAAGAGTTCGGCAATTTGTTCCTTACTTACTTCCATTACTAACTAAAATGATGTCAGGTTGGGAATGTTCAATAAGCTGAGGTTTCAATGCTCAACGGCATAATATTTTTACCGGTTCAGCCACACCCCAGAATAATATAAAAATGACTGATCCCGAGCCTTGAATAAAGACCCGGGATCAGAATAGTGCTTAGTATATCGGCTACAACAAAGCGTGCAAAGCGCGCTTGGCATAAACCTTAGCCAAATGAGCCCGGTACGGAGCGCCAGCGTAGTGGTCTTCCATCATATCCACGCCATTGGCAGCGTGTTCTACCGCTGCGGCAACAGTTTCGGCAGTAGCTGGCTTACCCTCCAAGGCAGCTTCTACACCGCTGTCACGGAAGGCCGCATCAGCTGCGCCGCTAAAAGCTACACGGACATCGGTAAAGGTACCACCTGAAACATCAGCCATTGCGGCACAGCCCACAATAGCAAAACGAGAAGCCGGCTGCTCAAACTTAGTGTAAGCCGAGCTGTACTGGCCGCTAGGTACTGGAATTTCTACTTGGGTAATCAATTCCCCGTCTTCCAGGGCCGTCATGAAGAAACCTTGGAAGAAGTCTCCCGCTGCCATACGGCGTTCACCTTTTCCACTGGCCATTACGATAGTCGCATTAACGGCTAACATCATGGCGGGCCAGTCGGCTGCTGGATCAGCGTGCGCTATACTTCCGCCGAGTGTCCCCTTGTTACGTACCGCAGGATCGCCAATATGATCAGCGCCTTCGGCGAGCATTGGAATGGCATCAGCTACGTCGGATGAATTGGCAATCTCGTGGTGCGTGGTAGAGGCACCAATGACGAGTGTGTCACCATCACGGCGAATGAAGCGAAGTTCTTCTAGGCGCCCAACATCTACCAGCGTACCTGGTTCGTTGAGGCGGAGTTTCATGGCAGGGAGTAAACTGTGCCCTCCCGCCAGGGCTTGTGCGCTATCATCGGCCAGCATCTTTAATGCGTCTCCTACCGATGATGGGCGGCTATATTCGAATGATGCAGGTATCATTATTATCTGCTTTTAAATTGAATAAAATGAATCAATGGCTAGGACTGCATGGCTTGCCATACACGCTCTGGCGTCATTGGCATTTTGATGTCCTTTACCTGATGACCACCTTTCCATAAGGCATCGATCACCGCGTTGACTACTGCTGGAGTTGAGCCGATACAACCGGCTTCGCCAGCTCCCTTTACACCTAGCGGGTTATGAGGGCAAGGCGTAGTGGTACGATCAATCTCAAAGCTGGGTAGATCATCTGCTCGTGGCATAGCATAGTCCATAAACGAACCGTTGATCAACTGCCCATTTTCATCGTGCAGGGCACCTTCTAAGAGTGCTTGACCAATACCTTGTGCCAAACCACCGTGAATTTGTCCGTCCACAATCATTGGATTGATTACGTTGCCCACATCGTCTACCGCAATAAAGCGCTTCAGCTTGGTTCGTCCGGTCTCAGCGTCTATCTCTACTATGGCTACGTGAGCGCCAAAGGGGTAGGTGAAGTTGGCGGGGTCGTAGAAACTGCTGAAGTCTAGGCCCGGTTCCTCACCGGCCGGATAGTCGTGTGGTACGTAGGCCGTCAGTGCGATATCGCCGAATCCGATAGACTTGTCCGTACCCTTTACGGTCCACTTGCCTTCAGCATAATCGAGATCCTCTACCGCAGCTTCCAGCTTATGGGCAGCAATGCGTGCTCCTTTTTCCAATACCTTATCTATGCTTTTGACAATGGCACTGCCACCTACGGCTAACGAACGTGAACCATAAGTACCCATTCCAAATGCCACCGCATCAGAATCACCGTGGATGAGTTCCACATCTTCCATTGGGATACCCATACGGTCTGCTACTACTTGAGCGAAGGTGGTTTCGTGGCCTTGTCCGTGCGAGTGAGAACCGGTATAGACACTCACTTTTCCGGTAGGTTGTACCCGTACCTGTGCTGATTCGAACAATCCAGCCCGCGCACCCAGCGCACCTACTACTGCCGACGGTGCAATACCGCAAGCTTCGATATAAGTAGAGAAACCAATCCCGAGCAGTTTACCTTTTGCTGCTGCATTGGCCTGTTCTTTACGGAAATCCTCGTAGCCCACCATCTCCAATGCGCGGTTAAGTACACCGTGGTAGTTGCCGCTATCGTATTGGAGTGCGACCTGGGTTTGGTAACCGGGCTCTTCCACACCATCAAATGGCTGGATAAAGTTCTGTAAACGCAATTCTGCAGGGTCCTTATCCATCTCTAGTGCTGCGAGGTCTAACATTCGCTCTAGCAAGTAAGTGGCTTCCGGACGTCCCGCACCCCGGTAGGCATCTACTGCATTGGTGTGTGTAAACATACCCGTTACGTCTACATTCACCTTTGGTGTAGTGTAGAGACCCTGCATCAATGTACCGTGCAGATAGGTAGGTACCGCTGGTGCGAAAGTAGACAGATAAGCACCCAAGTTGGCGTGGGTAGTGGCCTGTAGCGCAACGATGTTTCCATCGGCATCAAAGCCCATTTCTGCCTTGGTTACGTGGTCGCGCCCATGGGCGTCAGTCATGAAGGCCTCCGAGCGATCTGATGTCCACTTGATGGGTCGCTTCAGTTCACGAGATGCCCAGGTAACCAGCGCTTCCTCTGTGTAGTGGAAGATCTTACTACCAAAACCACCACCTACATCCGGTGCCAGTACGCGCACCTTATGCTCGGGTATACCCAATACAAAGGCACACATGAGCAAGCGAGTCAAGTGTGGATTTTGGGAAGTGGTATAGAGCGTGAATTTTTCGTTGGAAGTATCATAGTGTCCGATGGCCGAACGTGGCTCCATCGCGTTGGGTACTACACGCTGATTGATAAACTCGAGAGAAGTTACGTGGTGTGCACCATCCAGTGCAGCGCGAACTTCATCTTTAGGATTGCCGAGTTCCCAATCGAAACACATATTGTTCGGGGCATCATCGTGTACCAATGGTGCACCTTCTGCTGCCGCTGCTGCGGGATCGGTTACCGCTGGAAGTTCTTCGTAGTCTACATCAATTAATTCGGCGGCATCACGTGCTTGATCCCGAGTTTCGGCGATGACCATGGCTACCGCATCACCTACGTGCTTTACACGATCGGCTACCAAGAGCGGGTGTGGCGGCTCTTTCATCGTATCACCATTCTTGAAATCTACTTGCCAACCACAGGGTACACCATTGATGCCCGCGGCTGCGATATCTGCACCAGTGAAAATGTGTACAACACCTTCAGCGCCTTGGGCAGCGGAGATGTCGATACTATTGATTTTAGCGTGGGCGTAAGGGCTACGGAGCATGTAAGCATGAGTCATGCCCGGTAGCTTGATGTCATCGGTGTATTTTCCTTGCCCAGTCAGGAAGCGCTTATCTTCAACACGCTTAACCGATTTACCTATATATGTCATTTCTCTTTAATCTTTTGTGAGTCTGTTTAAAGTTTAAACAAATTCTTAGTTGAAAATTAAGCTTCCACTTGTTTGTGCATTTTATCGGCGGCGTACTGGATGGCCTCTACAATATTGTGATACCCAGTACAGCGACAGAAATTACCCTCGAGTGCCCGGCGAATTTCATCTTCGGTGGGTTGTGGGTTCTTCTTCAATAAATCGGCGGCAGCCATGACCATACCTGGGGTGCAAAAGCCACACTGCAGGCCATGTTTTTCTTTGAAACCCTCTTGAATAGGGTGTAATTGGTCCCCATCGGCCATACCTTCAATGGTGGTGACCTCACAACCATCAGCTTGAGCGGCTAATGTGGTGCAGGACTTTACCGAGAGGCCATCTACGTGTACAACACAGGCGCCACAGTTGCTAGTGTCGCAACCTACGTGGGTGCCGGTTAGGGACAAATGTTCTCGCAAAAAATCGACCAGAAGGGTGCGGCCTTCAACTTCCGCACTGACGGCCTTGCCGTTTACGGTAAGCGTAATGGAATGCGACATTTTGGTTGTATTTAAGTTACTAGATAATGGAATTCAAATATTCACTTAGGTAGCGCTGGTTAGCTCTTTCTCTAAAGCGGAGAAGAACTGCTTCGCTAGGGTGTTGGCCACACCGCTCAACACGCGCTGACCTGTTCGTGCTAGCAAACCAGAGAGTTTAGCCTTACCATCAAATGACATCGCCGTTGTATTGCTATCCATTTCGGTTAGCTCCAGTTTGATCGTGGCTGAAACATTGCCAATCTTACTATTCTGACTAATGTCTAGCAGGAAGGATTCTGGCTCTTGCTTTTCCCTTAACCCCAAATTACCGGTGAAGGAGCCTTTCACGGGACCCATTTTAATATCAGCGATCGCTTCAAAGCTATCTTCGGCTATACGCTCCAAACGGGTAATGCCAGGCGTAACACGCGCCAGAAATTCTGGGTCCATTAAATATAGCCAAAGCTGTTCTCGTGTAGCCGGTAAGGTGTGAGTCCCCTTTAAATGCATCGGTATTTTGAGTTTATGCGAAAAAGCTTAGAAGAGTAAAACCATATTATCTTCTTCGCAGATTGCTAATTAACAAAAAATCATCTGATCCGTGAAGTGATTTCCGTCATTTTTATGGCATTTGCAATTTATGGCCTTATATGTCATCAAGCTTGAACATTTCAGTCATTTTATGACACAATAGTGGCAAGGAGTTGGGTGGTATGAGGCCGATTTTGTGCATTTTAGGAATTGTGAGTATATTGTTATCAGAGTTGCAGCCAATATTCAAGGGCAGCAGCTGTTGCAAGCATTACATTGTACCCATACCTTAACCATTTGAGCCATGGCCGGGCTGTTAGATCAGCATAGACGGAATCGAAAACTGACTACCCTGGTAGAAAATCGTACTACTTATCAGGCTGATTTTGCTGAGCTCAATATCTACGAGACGCACACCATAGCCGAACGGGTGGAGTTAGAGTTTGATTTCCCGATCATAGCCAGTATGCTAACCGGTAAAAAAATCATGCACTTAGATCAGCTGCCCAGTTTTGCTTTCTTGCCGGGCGAGTCGGTAGTAATGCCGGCTAATGAACGTATGGTCATTGATTTTCCGGTAGCTACTCAGGATGCGCCTACGCAATGTCTGGCATTGGGGATCGACCGAAATAAGGTTAAACAAGTGGTACACCACTTTAACCAGAGGGCTAACTATGATAGCGATTGCACCGATTGGCAATTAGATAATCTTGCCACACATCTTACGCATCACCAAGGCGTCAATCATCTGCTGCAACGGATGATCACTACTTTCACTACGAATGGCCCATCACGTGAGGTGCTACTTGACCTCATGACGCAGGAATTGATTGTGCGTCTACTCCAAACGAAGGCTCGTACTTGCCTTTTAGAACAACCAGATCAACTGTCGACGGATACGCGGATTAGTATGGTGCTACACCATATTCGGAAACACCTGACGGAGAAGAATATGAATGTGGAAGACCTAGCTAAGCTGGTGCAGATGAGTAGCTCCACTTTTCATCGGAAATTCCGAAGTACTTTGGGGATTTCTCCAGTAGAATATATCAACGGCGAGAAGATCAAATTTGCGAAGCGGCTGATGCAAGACCACCCCAATATGTTTATCTCAGAGGTGGCTTACAAATCTGGTTTTAATAGTGTCAGTTATTTCAATCGCCAATTCAAAAAGGTAGAAGCGATTACACCTCAGGCGTTCAAAAAATCGCTTTCCTTCCCATCTTAGCCTTTCTTTTTTCTTTTCCTTAACGGATCTCCACTCCTTTTAACAAAACTTTCACTAAATCCTACCCAACGACTAGGATTGCGGCCCTCGTCTTACCAGGTGTAAGATCAAATGACGCTATAACCCTTAAAAACCAAATGATCATGCGAACCCTATTTGCCATCCTAACCTTAGCCCTTTTTAGTTTCTCTTGTGAAAAAGAGGAAGTAACTATTCTACCCGTACCCCAGGATCAGGTCAACTTAGAACTGCACGCGATTTTCTCTTGCGGTAATGAGTTTGACCTGGCCCCCGAAACCCCCGAAGAGTGGGGACAACGAATTGTCGATGCTGTCACTGCCGAAGGCGTGACCATTCTAAACTTTAATGTTGCCTTTATGGAGGTGGAGAATCCCGGTTTTTGTGGTAACTGCGCACCTACCGGAGATATTCTTAGAGTGAGTGCTCCGCCTTCGGCTGAAGAAGAATTAAGAGCGCTGGGTTTCCGCTAAGAACAGTGTGCCTAAGCAGCTTGAAAGACATTGACTTTGCTACCAAACACCTATCGACTTTATTAACTAAACCCCAATAACCAATTTCATCTAAACCCTAAGCGCGTTTTTCACACCAGACGTTTATCATGAGTTTGAGCCATTTCATCTTATAGATCGTGTGAAATGGCTCTTTTCGTTCTTTGGAAATTGTCTTGTGAAAACAAGAAACCTAGTAGGCGTGTTTACCCCGGTTCCAACCGTGCTTACCCAAATACTGATTAGCACTATCCGCCGCAGGGTCTTCTAGTTGAGTACCCATACTATCGTTCCAACGATTGAGGTAGCCAAATAGCGCAATGACGCCCATGATTTCTACAATCTCACCCTCATCCCAGTGTTGGCGCATATTTTCGGCAATGGCATCATCTACCGCATTGGGTACTTGAGAGGCAGCGATCGCCAAATCAAGAGCGGCGCGTTCGGCATCAGAAAATGCCGGGTGGGTCTTGTATTCCCAAATATTATCAAGCTGCTCATTAACGGCGCCATAACGCTCGGCGGCCCGAATAGCGTGTGCTTCGCAGTAGCGGCAGCCGGTAGTCATACTCGATAGATAAGCAATTAGGCGCTTAAGTGCACTAGTCACCCGGCCTTGGTTTTCCATTACCGCCTGGTTCATCTCTAGAAAGGCGTTGGCAATACGCGGGCGACGCATCATGGTAAACAGGCTGGTAGGAGTGAAGCCGAGTGTTTCCTGGTAGAAGTCGGCCATTTCGCGGAGCTTGGCATCTTCACTGCCGGTAAGTGGGCTAACAAGAGGTTGTTTCATCGTACTTAATTTGGTTTGCGGCGAAGGTAAAACGAATTCTTGAGGTGCTAGCTTAGATCTATTTCATTCATAGAGTGATTAAAGAGGTTGCTTGCATTAGAGCAGTAACGGTTGTGTATCCATCAGAAAGTAAAAAGAGTGCCTTTAGGGAATAGAATAATAAACTGTGCGCCGGGAAAGGCTAGACTTATACATTGTTGTGTAGTAGAGATCAGACTCTATAGAGAGGATTGCAATTACTTGGCAACGCAAATTGCTAGCCTAAAAGCTCTTTCTAGCATTGGATTAGGGCAGGAACGTTTTCTTGACTACTTTGTCACTAATAGGCAATATCTGATGCTGGACTTTGCTTTTTGCCACGTCGCTTAGGTCGTACCTTATCATTGCGAAGCGTTATAGTATGATCTACATCAGGGTCACCGATGGTTGTGATGTTGCTGTCAAATTCATTTTCGGATAGTTGAGCTTCAACAACTCCCCTTCCTTCTTGTTGGCTATAGATTGCACCGCCACGAACTAGGCTAGAGTTTTCAGTGAATCGGCATTGAGTAATAATAGGTTGACACTCACCATATAATCCGCGATTCAAAATACCTGCTCCGTACATAGACTCATTCCCTTCAAATATACAGCGTTCAATTACTGGACTACAGATACCGAAATTTCCATCATTAAAAATTGCTCCACCGTTGAAATCCGAGCGATTATAGACGAACTTACAATCGCTTATTGTTGGCGAAGCTTCTCCTTCGTTTGCATAGTTATAAATGGCTGCTCCTTCCCTCGAGAAGTTATCGATGAATAAACAGTTGTTAATAGTTGGCGAAGAGACTCCATCGTCTCCGTTATTAAAAACTCCCGCACCACAAGTACTTAAGTGAGCACCTTCTACCAGTCCATCAGCGTACCCGTCCGTAATTACAAAACCATCAAGGACAGTATTTGGCCCAGCATGATCAAAATACACGATCGTGTAACTGTTATCTTCCGCTATGTCGACTTCGCCAATTTCACCACTTAGAATTGTTAGATTGGAAGTACTATTACGGTTTTCTAACCTCTTT
>JBCBWU010000065.1:0-33111 GCA_039816955.1 Bacteroidota bacterium | reverse complement strand
TGATTGATCGGATGCGACGAGAGTATACCTCTGATGAGTCAGTACTTTTTCTGCTATCGCAAACAGTCCCCATTTATGAGGGTGCACTAGAGGTAGTTTTCGCCTTACAAGCAGCCACTCCGGAGGTAGATCAAACAGAGCAGGCGTTCCATTTCATGGAAAAAAGCAAGTCTGTCTTGTTACTGTCTTCGTTAAAGGAGAACCAAGCCCGCATGGCAGCTAATATCCCGCAAAACCTTCTTGCTAAAGAGAATGCAATGCGTGTTGATTTAGCTTACCAACAACGCAAACTGGCGGAGCGTGAACTGGAGTGGGGTGTTGGCGATAGTATTGCTCAAAAGCATGGACTGCAATTATTGGAACAGCGACAGAAATATCGCGAATTCATTGCTCGTTTGGAGGCGGATTATCCTACCTATGTTCAGAAAAAATACAACACGGAGGTTGTCCCATTGGAAACCTTTCGTCAAGATTTAATTGATCGAAACCAGGCCTTTGTGGAATATTTTGTGGGTGAACGGCAGTGGTTTGTCTTAGCACTTTCTGCCGACGGTCGGCGATTTGAACGGGTGATCGACCCCGATGGGGTAGCCGCCTTAGTGAAGGATTGCCTGGAGGGAATCGGGGGCCCTGATGAGGGTCCAAGAATGTTCAAGCAGTACGCAAAAACGGCTAGCGACCTCCACGAAAAATTATGGAGTCCCGTAGCAGATGTGTTGAAACCGCGCACGCTTATTGCTACGGCAGGTGTGCTTGGATATTTACCTTTTGAGGCCTTGCTGAGTCAGCCGCTCGGGGAAGGAACTTCTGATGAGCCAGCCTACCTCATTCAAAATCATCAGCTGAGCTATGCCTATTCGGCTACGGTATACGAAGAAAATTATCGCCCCCAGCTAAAAACTCCTACCGAATCAGTTTTAGCCCTGGCCCCTGGTTTTGCCAATGATTCTACCTGGGTACCACTGCAATTTAGTGAAGAAGAAGCCCGGAAAGTGAAACGTCTGATAGGAGGAGATGTACTCCTCGGTAATGCGGCTACTAAAGCAGAATTTCAGCGTTTAGCTCCTTCGTATCGCGTTCTACATATTTCCAGTCATGCTGCTGCCGATAGTAGTGGTTTAGGTTCCTGGATTGCTTTTGGCGGCGATGAGGAGCAACAGCTTTTTCTACCAGAGCTATATGCCATGGACCTTGCCGCCGAACTAGCAGTATTGAGTGCTTGCGAGACCGGCCTAGGTAAGGTTTCTGGTGGTGAGGGAGTCATGAGTTTGGCTCGTGGTTTTGCGTACGCAGGTTGCCAGAGCGTGATCACTACGCTTTGGAAAGTAAACCATCGTGCAACCACTCAAATTATGGGCGGACTCTACGAACAGCTGGCTACTGGCGCAACTAAAGATGCTGCTTTACGACAAGCTCAACTAGATTATCTACAGGACCCATCTCTTGACCAGGCAGGACGTCATCCTTATTATTGGTCTGCCTTTCGGCAAATTGGAAATGCAGCCTCCATTCAAGTGAGTCGACCTTTTGCTTACTGGTGGTTGCTTGGAGGGGTGCTCTTATTACTGATTATGTGGGGAGTGAAACGACAATTCTGAAATTAAATTTTATCACGAACCTGTTTTGATACGCTCCCAGAAGACTTCCTGATAAGTAGCACTAATGGGGATGATTTTTTCGTCTACGGTAATTCTGTTGCGCTCGATAAAGTCAATTTTATCTAAGGCGATAATGTAGGATTTGTGTACCCGCATAAAGCGTTCGTTGGGTAGCGCTTCCAGCAAATGTTTCATAGTGTCAAGTGTCAGTATCGCCTCCCTCTTTGTTTGAATTCGGACGTAATCACTTAAGCCCTCTAGATAAAGGATATCGTCAAAATCTATTCGGACTGTTTTGTACCCACTTTTTACGAAAATGTAGTCTTGCGTTATGCCAGTCTCCGCAGCGATTTTTGTTTTTGTCTGGCCAGATAGGCGTTGCTGCATCTTAGTAATAGCTTGCTGAAAACGCTCAAGCGAAATGGGTTTTAGGAGATAATCTACAATATCCAATTGATAGCCCTCTAATGCATATTGCTCATAAGCGGTAGTAAGTATTACAGGATACCTTCCTTGCACAATTTTGGCAAATTGAATGCCACTCAGTTCTGGCATTTGTACGTCGAGTAAAATAAGATCAGGGCGATAATCTTCTAATGCCTGAATTCCTTCTATCGGATTATGAAAGTGGGCAACTACTTCTATATCAGTTGTTTGAGTAGCGTGGTCTAGCAAAAGTTTAACCGCCAGCGGTTCGTCATCTATGATGATACACTTTAGCATAGTTGGGCAGGTATTTCAAGGAATACAGCGAATGATTGTTCATTTGAATCAACTTCAAAACGATGATTATTGGGGTAAATAAGAGCTAGTCGTTGGCGTGTATTTTGTAGTCCTATCCCACCCGTTTGGTCCTTTTCTCGCTTGGCAATAATATTAGTTATGTTGAACTGAAGTTTCTGATTAGATTGCTTTAAAACAATTCGGACGGGCTGCGCTGGATCGTTTAGTAAGCCATGCTTAAAGGTGTTTTCAACTAGTCCAATAAGCATAAAAGGTGGAACACAAACAGCTGGTATTTCTGCTGGTACATCAAAAAGAATAGCTGGATTATAAGACAAACGCATGCTCTCCAAAGTGATATAATCTTCCATTTTTTGCCATTCTTGCGCAAGGGGAACATCCTCCGATTGTTCGTACAAACTATAGCGCAACATGCTGGATAGTTTTTCCAAAGCCATTAATGATTTTCTGTTTTCATCATTAACTAACGCATAAATATTATTGAGCGCATTAAAAAGAAAATGGGGGTTTACCTGCGAGCGCAATAAAGAAAGTTGAATCTGTTGATTTTCAATTTGAAGCTGTTGCTCTTGCTGTTCTTTGAATTTTGAGTAGCGGAGGAAATACATAATTACACCAAAACTAATGAAGACAAAAGCGTAGTAGAGATTATCCAAAAAGTAGAGATATAGCGGATAACCATCAGTATAATTTCCCTCGCCAATCAACCAGCGCATCACTATTTCTTGTATGAAGTAGCGAAAAGCTATCGCAACCGGGACAATACTAAGAACCAATGCAGATACTGCAATTTTACTGGTTTTTTGGTAGTAATAATACAGCACCAAATAAGCCCCAATGGAATAGAACATAAAGGCCATCACACTAGTAGAGACAAGCAGAAATTGCAGTGGGCTATCTAACCAACTAAAGAAAGCACGAGATTTATCTCCCTCCAAATAATCGCGTAGTGGACCGAAGGCTTCGTAAAAGAGAAAGGTATAAAGCAGTAGGCTGCCAAGGTTCTTTTTCATACTACTACTAAGGTAAGTTTTCAACTTCTGAAAGGGAGCCATAATCGGTGAAACTCCAGTTTCAATCGGTGAAATTACTACTTACAAAACCCAGGCTTTATCGAGCTAATCTTGGGAGATACCGATTTTATTTTCAGACTTAATACTTGTCCTGCATCTTCGACTCAAACGAATTACAGAACAGTTAAAGCTATGAAAATGAGATACTTGTTTTTTAGTCTACTACTAACACTAGGTAATACTGCTTTGCTACAAGGACAGTCTTCACCCGACTCTATTCTTGTAGGTGATCGCGCCTTACCGCAAATTCTATTGGTAGGAACGTTCCATTTTGCTTACCCAAATTTAGATGCTCACAAGATCGCCGAGGAAGACCAAATTGATGTGAAATCCCAGACAAAACAAGCGGAAGTTCGCGCCCTTTTGGATTATCTAGCCCGCTTTAAGCCTACTAAAATTGTGGTAGAATCTGGCGAAAATACGGGTTACCTGATGCGTCGCTACGAGCGTTGGCTCAAAGGAGAAGAGGAACTCAAACGCGATGAACGGGACCAAATTGGCATCCGCTTAATGCACCGCATGGAACTGGATACCATCTATGGTTGTGATGCCGGATCTATCCTCCAGGATATGGGAGAAGATGAACGTTTTGCTCCTGTGGTCCCCGTCTTTGAAGAGATGTTTGCCGACTACGATTGGCAAAGCGATGACCTTTTTGATAAGTTATACACCGAGTTTTACGACTATGAAACCTATCTGGAAAAAGAACTTCCTTTACTAGACGTCTTCAAATACATGAATCGTGATGATGTCATTCGCCGCGGGCACGGAGCCTATTTGATTGGTGATTTTACCCTGGGCGAGAATATTGGCCCCGATTTTTTATCTATGTACTGGTACAATCGTAACCTGCGTATTTTCCGTAAAATTCAAAGATTAGATCTTCAGCCAAATGATCGAATAATGGTCCTCTTTGGTGCGGGGCATCTTGGCATTCTCCAGCAGCAATTTGAAGCTACCCCGGAATTTGAATTGGTGAAGTTTGGAGATTTAGAAGAGAATTAAACCACATAAGACACATAAGGGCACAGAATTTTTTCTTCTTATGTGATCTAATGTGCCTGATGTGGTTTTCAAAAAGAAAGCCCGCCCAAGTTTTTAACCTAGGTGGGCTTTTATGTTTGCTTATAGTAATTGTCAATTAATCATCCGTCACCAACGCACCTTCAGCAGCGTAAATACCCTCTTCCAATTTAGTACGAATGGCTTTGAATGCTTCCAAAGTAGTGGTGATATCCTCCTCCGTATGAGAGGCAGTTGGAATCAAGCGCAGAATCATCTGGCCCTTAGGAATCACTGGGTACACAACGATAGAACAGAAGATACCGAAGTTTTCGCGCAGGTCTTTCACTAGAGCGATGGCCTCTCCTACTGATCCCTTCATGTATACGGGCGTCACGCAGGCACCCGTATTGCCAATGTAGAAACCGGCATCTTGTAAGCCCTTTTGCAGCATATTCACATTACGCCACAGGCGATCCTTCAATTCTGGCATTGAGCGCATCAGTTCGAAACGCTTCAGTGCACCAATAACCATTGGCATTGGTAATGACTTAGCGTAGATCTGTGAACGCAGGTTATAACGTAGGTAATCGATGATATCTTCATCACCCGCAGCGAAGGCACCAATACCTGCCATAGATTTTGCGAAGGTGCTGAAGTATACATCAATCTCATCCTGAATGCCTTGTGCTTCACCAGCACCGGCACCAGTTTCACCTAGAGTACCATAGCCGTGGGCATCATCAACCAACAGGCGGAACTCATACCGATCACGAGTGGCAACGATTTCCTTTAGGATACCCTGCTCACCGCGCATACCGAATACACCTTCAGTGATAACCAAGATACCACCACCCGTTTCTTCTGCTTTGGCGGTAGCTTTCTCCATCTGCTTATTGAAGCTATCGATGTCGTTGTGCTCAAAGGCGTAGCGTGGGCCAATGTGCATACGGATACCATCGTAGATACACGCGTGGTTGTCCTTGTCGTACACCACTACATCACGACGAGTTAGTAGTGCGTCTACAATAGACATAATACCTTGGTAACCAAAGTTCAGTAACAAGCCTTTTTCCTTCTGAACGTGAGTGGCCAGTTTCTGCTCTAGTTCCTCGTGGTACTTAGTTTCACCAGACATCATCCGGCTACCCATTGGATAAGCCAAACCCCATTCTTTCGCCGCATCGGCATCTGCCTTGCGTACTTCTGGGTGGTTACCTAAGCCTAGGTAGTTGTTGACACTCCAGACAATCATTTCCTTGCCTTGGAATTTCATCCGGCTACCTAGCTGTCCCTCTAATTTTGGGAAAGTATAGTAGCCGTGGGCAAAGTCTGAATATTTACCGAGGGGCCCCCGGTCTGCTTTTATCTTTGCGAATAAATCCATAAGACACACTTTTTAAAGCCTTTGATTTACGGCTTCATTTTGTTAGGATTAAGGCACAAAGATAATGCTTCGCTCTGACTTAAAAGCAATTGGAGTTTTCACCGGAAGGTAAAAATGGATCATAGCCACCTTCCCCATCGTGGTTTAATGGAAATGCACAGCTACCAGGATCAGAAATGTTAGGCAAGTTGCCCTGTTCATCATCTTCACAGCGTACGGCGCAGGCTTGTCCGGTGTACGTTTCTGTGTCTCCTCCGCCAGGGCTTAAGGTAATTTTGTAATTGAACAAACCTTCGTAGGCCTCACCCTCACCGTCAATTCCATCCCAACTTATATTATTTTGGTTGGGCTGGATATTAGCGGTCCGGAAGAGTTCATTATTGTCACGATCTGTTAAGACAATAGAAAATATGATAATGTCTCCGGATGAATTATTTGAGCCAAAAATGGTGAATAAGTCGTTGATGCCATTGTTATCTGGCGTGAATGCACTTGGTACATAAATATTGACACCATTCATACTGAATTGCCCTGGTTCAACACTGCAACATCCTTCGTACAAGTCAGGTTGAGGTGAGGTATCATCATCAAGACATGCATTGATTAATAGAACGATAAGGCCTAATAAGGTCCAAGAGAGAGACTTTTTCATTTCAGGTAACTTTAAATTTGAACGCTACCTAAAGATACTGCTTTGTCTATAAAGCTATGGCTCTAGCTTTTCGGGGCCGGCACCACAGCGGTCAGCAATGTACAGGCTATCTTGACAAAGGGAAGTTAATTCTGTACGGATGAATTGCTTGACTGGTTCCGCTACATTATCTGGATAGAGCAAGTGTAAGTTAGGACCAGCGTCTAGTGTGAAGTAAAGAGGATGCCCCGTATCTGCCCGGAACGCTTGCACCTTACGAATGGCTGCAATACTATTCGGTTCCATTAATAGATAGGGAGGGTTAGAGGTCATCATTAGCGCATGTAGAGTAAGTGCTTCTGATTCGGTGATCTTTCCAAATGTTTCTAAGTCCCCGTCACGCATGGCATCCACCAAACGAGTTAATCGTTGTCTAGCTTGTTGGTAGCGATTTTCGGCATATAGATTATCTTCCATCAGCTGATGCCCTGCTCTACTACTTACACTTTTTTCCGCTCGACTAATAATGAGAATATCATCGTGGTACGTCTGGAAAATGGGATCTATTTCATCCGCATAAGGAATAGCGTATTGATTACTGGCAGCAGGAATACTCGCACTATCTCCCCAGACTGCTGCGTAGGGGTAGACTGATCGACAAGCACTACCCGACCCCAGCCGTGATAAGTAAGATACCTTTTGCAAAAATTCATCCTCATCACTAAGTGTGCCAAAGAAGTTGCGCTCCATATCGCAAAGGATCAGGGCCAGAGCACTCATGGCTGAAGCCGAAGAGGCAATCCCTGCGGAATGCGGAAAACTATTATCGGTATCGATTCGCAAATGCAATTGACCAAGGAATGGAAAAACGGGCAACAAAGAGCGAAAGTACTTTTCTACCTTTTCTGCAAAGTCGGGCCGCAACTCACCAGCGAAGTAAAATGCCAAATCTATATCCTTGTCGTTTTCCTTCGGGCCATAACTCAATGTGGTATCCGTGGCTGCCTGTGAAAGGGTGAGACTAATGGACGGGTTACGGGGTTGCTGCTGACCGTATTTCCCCCAATACTTTACTAGCGCAATATTACTTGGACTCCGCCAGCGAAGTTTACCGGGGTTGATGGTGCTGCTATCCAAGATTAGCTTTGGATTATTGTACTCCATATGATGTTGCGAATGGCTTTGGTGTGCCAAAGATATGTTTAATATGAGTGAAGCCTCCGTTTGGTTCATCCTAAGGCAGAGTTCTGGACCAGAAGGCGATTGGATTGACTTTCTTTATAAAAATCATATTCTAGTGTGATTTATGCAGTTTAGTTTAAACCAGAAAAAGATTTTTATCAATGAATCACATCAAAGTGTGATTTAAGCTTGACTTGAATTGGTTATACCCTTATTTTAGTCCAAAATCACATTATAGTGTTAGTTCAGGAAATAGGATCTGTAATTAAGGCTCGGCGTAAAGCCTTAGGGCTCACCCAACCACATTTAGCGGAGCTGGCAGAAATTAGCACAAACACCTTGTATAAAATTGAACGCGGCCAGACGAATCCCACGCTTGAAGTGCTGGAAAAGATATTTCAAGTCTTAGGCTTGGAACTAAGTGTTACGGTTAAACAATTAAACTAGTATGGCGAGGAGAGGGATCGTCTTTCGTAATGGAGAACGCTTGGGGAAAATTGAGGAACTACCACAAGGTGGTTATCGATTTACCTATGATGAAACCTGGGTATTAAGCCCTGGTACTCCAGCTGTGAGCCTGCGTTTACCAAAGCGCTTGGAGGCTTACGAAAGTGAACACTTATTTCCGTTCTTTTTCAATATGCTGAGTGAGGGAGTTAATCGTCGCTTACAAAGCCAGCAGTTAAAAATTGATGAACAGGATCATTTTGGTTTACTCTTGGCAACTGCTATATACGATACTATTGGTGCTGTAACAATACAGCCAGAAGAATAAGTATGGATCCCACTCAACTACAATATTGCCCGAGTACTTTGGCTGAGGGGTATAGCTCATACAGCCCTTCGGCCTTGCGTCTTCTATTTGATGGAGCGAAGGTATCGCACGTACTTGATTTTGCTCCGGCTTCTGTGAGTGAAGAAACAGCTGCTGCGTTTATCGATAATCGTAAACGTCTTTCTGTTTC
The DNA here is from genome assembly GCA_039816955.1 of Bacteroidota bacterium. Classification (GTDB taxonomy): domain Bacteria; phylum Bacteroidota; class Bacteroidia; order Chitinophagales; family Saprospiraceae; genus Lewinella. The sequence goes on along the minus strand of JBCBWU010000065.1, from coordinate 24,529 downwards.
TGGAGTGCAGGAAAAGCTGAGCATGGTATTAGAGAGAAAGCAACTTCGCTTGAGTCGAGCTGAAGAACAAGGACAGTATATTTTAAAGCCTGTTCCACGCGATCTGAAAAAAGTAGACCAGGCTCCAATGAATGAACACTTGACGATGCAACTCGCAGAACAAGTGTTTGGCCTGCGTACAGCAACCAATGCTTTGGTCTTTTTCTCTGATGGCACGCCTGCGTATTTAACCCGACGATTTGACTGGGCCCGTACTGGACGAAAGTGGGGTAGTGAAGACTTTGCTTCTTTGGCGGGAAAGACGAGTGATAACGCTGGAGCAAATTTTAAATATAATTTCAGCTATGAGGCCTTAGGAAAAGTGATGAAACAGTTCCTACCAGCCTGGCGGGTAGAGATCGAGAAGTTGTTTAGTCTTGTTGTCTTTAATTATTTATTCTCTAATGGAGATGCGCATCTCAAGAACTTTTCGGTTTTGGAAAGTCCACAGGGAGATTACTTTTTGAGTCCTGCTTATGATTTGCTTAATACCCGCATCCACGTAGATGACTCTGACTTTGCTTTAAGTGAGGGTTTGTTTGCGGACAGTTACCAATCGCTGGAATGGGAAAAGCAAGGACACCCTGCCTATGCCGATTTTCTGGAGCTGGCGCTACGCTGGGAAATGCGCCCAAAGCGTGCGACTAAAATCTTGAACGGATTTCTTAATAAAATAGAAGAAGTCACAAGTTTAGTAGAACGTTCTTTTCTAGCGTCCACTACTAAGCGGACTTATCTGCAAGATTATCGCACGCGTCGCAACTACCTAAAAAAAGGCTCGCCCCAGAATTAATATCCTGAGGCGAGTCAAAGTTGTTTAAAGTTGTTGTTGCATTTTCACTAGTTGGAACCTTGCATTTCTTTTGCTCGGCGTGAACGCTGCATTGGATTTTCACGACTTCCCCGATTTTGACGGCGGTACAATTCAAAGCGATTCATTTCTTGTCGAGTAGGGAAGTAGTTATCAGTACGATCGGTATCTGCTGTTTCTAGATATGGATCGATAACGATAGATGTTACTTCTTGAGTAGTAACTAAAACTTTAGTTACCTTATTGTTGTTTCGTCTCCAAATCTCAGCAGGGATGTAACGATCTTCTGTTGTGCCATCTTGGTACTGCAGTTGGACAATGATTGGCATTACCAGACCACCTTCGTTTTCAAAGGTTAGTTCGTAGTAATTTTTACCTGCCTCTAGTACCGCTCTTTCTTTATCTGAAAGTGATGACAGGAACCGATCATAATCTTGCTGATCAAGAATACTTACTTCTAGTGGATCATACTCTGTATAGAAGTCGCGTAGGTTCGTATCAATTTCGTCTTGGGTCTGAGCAATTTGTTGCTCGTTACGAATACTACCTATTCGACGAGGACTTTCTTCTTCTTGAGCTTTCGCCAAAGCGTTTTCAACTTCCGGGTTATTACTAGAGATTTGGTACCACTTCACATCGCTCAATGCAATGTCTACATGATCATTTGTGAAGAACCATCCACGCCAGAACCAATCCAGGTCTACAGCTGAGGCATCTTCCATAGTGCGGAAGAAATCATCTGGAGAAGGATGCTTGAACATCCAACGGTTGGAATATTCTTTGAAGGCATAGTCAAATAGCTCACGACCCATGATCGTCTCGCGAAGAATATTCAATGCTGCGGCAGGCTTACCATAAGCATTATTACCAAACTGTAGAACCGATTCTGAGTTGGTCATAATAGGAACCATACGATCCCTATCACTCTGCATATAAGACACAATGCTCTTAGCTGGGCCACGGCGGCTAGGGTAGTCGCGTTCCCACTGCTGCTCAGTGAGGTATTGCAGGAATGAGTTTAGACCTTCATCCATCCAGGTCCATTGACGCTCATCTGAGTTGACGATCATTGGGAAGTAGTTGTGTCCTACCTCATGAATGATCACGCCAATCATACCATATTTGGTACGCTGAGAATAAGTACCGTCTTTTTCTGGGCGTCCAAAGTTGAAGCAGATCATTGGATACTCCATACCAATACGGGCAGTATGGATAGACCAGGCTACTGGGTAAGGGTAGGGGAAGGTATAATGGCTGTACCATTTCAAGGTATGTGCCACTGTCTTAGTAGAGTACTGTTCCCAAAGTGGATTCCCTTCCTTGGGGTACATCGACATGGCCATTACCACAGAACCATCTGCTTGGTCTACACCCATGGCATCCCAAATGAATTTACGAGAAGAGGCAAAGGCAAAGTCACGTACATTCTCGGCTGTGAAGTGCCAGGTGCTAGTTGAGCTTGACTTCTCTTTTTCGTTCTCGATTGCCTCGTCCTGGGTTACGATAATCACTGGTTCCTCCCGTGCTTTTTGTGCTTCGGCAAAACGATCTTGCTCTGCTTTTGATAGTACATCCTTTGGATTTTGGAGTACACCGGTAGATGCTACTTTGTGATCAGAAGGCACAGTGATCTTCACATCATAGTCACCGAAGGGTAGCGTGAACTCACCACTACCCAAAAACTGCTTGTGTTGCCATCCTTCATTATCGCTGTATACGGCCATACGAGGGAAGAACTGAGCAATGGTATAGAGGTAATTATTATCCTCTTCGAAGTATTCATAACCAGATCGACCACCAATTTGCATGCGGTCATTGATGTTATAAGACCACTTAATCTTGAGTTCGGTCTCGTCACCAGAGGCTAGGGGAGCGGGTAAATCAATCCGCATCATGGTCTTGACGATGGTATGAGGGAGCGATTTGTTATTTCCATCTCGTACATATTCCAGTTTGAAACCACCATCGAACCATGGTTCAAGACCATTGATCTGGCGCAAAGACATCCGATCGTCAATGCTATTTGTCCGAGCCTTGTAGGTGTCCGAGTCTTTGGCTCGCATGTTTTGATCGAGTTGCACCCATAAATAGGAGAGTGCATCAGGACTATTATTGTGGTAGGTAATAGTCTCTTCACCAGAGATTGTCTGGTTTTCATCGTCTAATGTTACCTCGATAACATAGTCTGCCTGCTGCTGCCAGTACATATGTCCGGGTGCGCCGGAGGCTGTTCTGTACACATTAGGAGTAGAAAGCTCGTATTGAAGTTGCTTGAACTTGCTATGATTATAGCGTTCATCTTGGGCAGATAGACCTAGCCCAAGGAGCAAAATGAAGCTAAATAATGATAGTTGTTTTAGAGTCATTGTAGCGTTTTTTGACCGGCACAAAGGTGATAAAATACATGTGTATTGATATGTTCCACGTGGAACATTGCACTGAAAACATTGTAATTAGAAGTGAAAAGCAAGGGCAAAAGTTCAGTCTTTTTGAGTGTTTTTGACCTTAATGTTCCACGTGGAACATTAATAAAAAAGGCCTTGATGAAACTTCATCAAGGCCTTTTTACTAGGAGAGAGGCTTTACTATGCAAGGTTCTTGTAAAGCCACTTCGTGAATTCTGGATAGGAAGTGCCCATCTCAGTAGCTACTTTGGTCTCCTTTTCTAGTGCCAGAAGTCGCTCTGGAATACTGATAGGAGTGTCTAGAATACGATCCATATCTTCCCTGAACTTGGCTGGATGTGCCGTTTCCAAAATGACTCCCAAGGTGTCTGGGTTCTTTTCTTGATACTCGTTCAAGGCTAAATATCCCACTGCACCATGTGGGTCAATGGTGTAATCGTACTTGTTTTTTACTTCGCGTACGGCTACTTCCGTGGCTTGATCCGTGAAAGCAAAGCCCGAAATGCTGCCTTGCATATGTTTCCAAATAGCATTGTCGGTAGGAACACCATGTCCTTTTGCGGTAGCAAAGAGATCGATCATGCGCGCAAAATTACTTGGATTACCCACATCCATGGCATTGGATAAGGTGCGTACAGAAGGGCGTGGTTCGTAACTTCCACTAGTTAGATAAGCCGGGACTACATCATTACTATTAGTAGCGGCAATGAAATGATGAACAGGGAGTCCCATTTTGTAGGCCAATAGTCCTGCAGTGAGGTTGCCAAAATTGCCAGAAGGAACACAAAAGACAACCTTATTATTCTGATTAGCTACCTGGCGATATGCATCGAAATAGTAAAAAGACTGTGGTATGAGACGTGATATATTGATAGAATTGGCAGAGCTGATTCGGACCTTACTACGCAATTCCTGATCCAAAAAAGCTTGCTTGACCAAGGCCTGGCAGTCATCAAAAGTGCCATCCACTTCCAGTGCAGTAATGTTGTGACCAAGGGTAGTAAGTTGTTTTTCTTGTAGTGGACTTACCTTACCAGAGGGGTAGAGTATAACTACTCGGATACCTGGTGTCTTATAAAAACCCGCAGCTACAGCACCACCTGTATCTCCAGAAGTGGCAACTAGGATGGTTAAATCTTGCTTTTCGCCCTGGTTGAAATAGCTCATGAGTTGGGCCATAAAGCGCGCACCGAAATCTTTAAAGGCTAATGATGGACCATGAAAGAGTTCCAAAATTGCTTTTCGATCATCGAGCATGACTACTGGTGCTTGGAAATTAATGGCGTTTCCCACGATGGTGTGAAGATCTTCATCGGGTATAGTATCTCCAAAAAGGTTTTTACATACTTGGTATCCAATCTCTGCCAAGTCTAATTCTGGTAATGCTTGATAGAAAGACGAGGGTAGGGCCGGAATACTTGATGGCATATAAAGGCCATTGTCTGGTGGAAGTCCTTCAAAGACTGCCCGTTTTAAACCGACAACTAGGTCTTTATTTTTGGTACTATATAACTGCATGAGATTTTTCTTTGGTGGATAGGGTAGGGAGGTTTATATCTGAATAGCACCCATCATGTTAATCGGTGATGCGTAGCTGTTGTTCGTGATGCCATGAGTCGTAAATGCTTCACTCATTTTTTGAGCTACCGTTTGTGCAGTTGCTTCACTTTGGCATAGTGCGAATACACTTGGGCCAGCACCTGATATACTAGCACCTAACGCACCAGCATTTAGCGCACTTGTTTTTACATCATGGAATCCAGGAATAAGTTGAGCACGTTGGGGCTCAATAATTAGATCCTGTAAAGATCGTTGGATCAGATCATAGTCCTTTTCGTAGAGTGCAACTAAGAATGCACCCAGATTACCATTCTGCTGAATATGCTGCTTCAGGCATACCTGATCACTCAATACGGCACGGGCGTCCTTGGTCAAAATTTCTACGTGTGGGTATACGACTGCAACGTGTAAGTCATCGGGTACTGGTAAAGAGTGGACATCTAAAGTCTGATTATCCCGAATAAAAAGAATACCACCAAGTAGAGACGGACCAACATTATCCGCGTGATACGCACCATCGGCAATTTGCTCTCCTGCTACCGCAAAGGGGAGAAGTTCTTCTTTCTTCAACGGTGATCCCAATAATGTATTAGCCGCAAAAACTCCGGCAGCTGCACTTGCTGCACTAGAGCCCAGGCCACTACCAAAGGGCATCTTTTTGTGAATCTCCATTTCGAAACCTCCCTCAATTCCCAAGTGCTTGAACAGTTCAAGAGCGGCAAAACCCGCAGTGTTCTTTTCTGGTATTAGAGGTAGTTGTTTATCCCCTGTACCTGTGATAGCCGTGATGCGTAAGCCTGCTTGCTTGGACCGACGCAGAACGACTTCATCTCCTGGGCCGTGAAAAGCAAATCCGAGTATATCAAAGCCCACGGCTACATTAGCCACCGTAGCTGGGGCAAAAACGCGGACTTCATCGAGTTGATTCATTTTAAAGTTTTGCTATCTTAAAAAATAGTTTTACTTCTAGTATAGGAATTGCCCAATAGAAATAATCTCGGCAAATACTCCAGCTGCAGTAACTTCTGCACCGGCACCAGGACCACGTACCACCAAAGGACGGTCCTTATAGCGTGCACTCGTAAATACGATCATGTTGTCACTGCCACTCAGGAAGTAGAATGGACTACTGGTATCCACGGCCTCTAAAGCAATTCGCGCTTTTCCGTTTTCATCTAATGAAGCAATCATCCGCAAGGCTTTATCGGACGCAGCGGCTCCAGCTCGCATTTGTTCGAAGTAATCATCTGCCTTAATCAATTCATTAAAGAAGGCATCAACATCTTCTGCTTCTTGTACGGCTTTTGGAAGAATCGGTTCAATGTGTATATCTTCCTTCTCCAGAGACCAGCCAGCTTCTCGTGCCAGAATCAGAATTTTGCGACGTACATCCATTCCACTTAAATCTACCCGTGGGTCTGGTTCAGTATAACCGCGATCGCGGGCCTCTTGTACAATTTCGCTGAATGGTCGACTACCATCAAAATTGTTAAAGATGAATGATAGTGATCCAGAGAGTACACCTTGAATACCCAAAACTTGATCACCACTCTCAATCAAATCATTTAATGTACTGATGACGGGTAAGCCCGCCCCAACATTGGTTTCGTACCTAAAGGCTACACCACGTTTAGCGGCGATGGTCTTCAGGCGCTGATATTGGAGATAAGACGAAGACGTAGCAATCTTGTTTGGTGTCGAGATAGAAATGCTGTGATCCAAGATAGACTCGTAATAACTAGCAACTGCTTCATTAGCGGTATTATCAATGAAGATGCTATTTGTCAGATTAAGATTCTTCATCTCCGTTATGAAAGATGGCAGGTCACTGTTCTGCTCAGATGCTGCTAAGGTAGACTTCCAATTGTCAAGATCTATTCCTTCAGGATTAAAGGTCATAGTCTTGGTATTTGCCAGGCCAACCACTTTAATTTCCAACGACCGTTTCTCTAGTAAGAAAGCGGCTTGCTCTTTGATCTGGTCGAGCAGTGTGCCCCCAATTAAACCTACCCCAACCATGAAGAGATGCAGCTCCTGAGTGTCGCTCAAGAAGAAAGCCTCGTGTAGCGCATTCAGCGCTTTAGTTTCATCTGTTTTTGGAATGACAACTGAAATGTTCAGTTCACTAGATCCTTGAGCGATCGCAATGATGTTGATCCCGTTCTTACCTAGCGCCTGAAACAGTCGGCCAGAGATTCCGGTGCGGTAGCGCATATTTTCCCCAATAATTGCTACCACCGACAAATCTTCTTCAATCTTGATGCGATTCACAACGCCGCGATCAATTTCATACTGGAAGGCCGTTTCCACACATTCCTTTGCCTTTTGGGCAAACTTGGGTTGAATGGCAAAACTGATAGCGTGTTCACTAGACCCCTGGGTGATCAGGATGATGTTGATCTGGGCTTGCGCCAAAGAGCTAAATAAGCGAGCAGCAATACCAGGTACCCCAAAAAGGCCACTTCCTGAAAGTGTAAGCAAGGCCACATCACCGATGGACGAAATCCCTTTTACGGGGGCTCCCTCTGGATCAGATTGTCCACTGATATAGGTGCCACGATAATCAGGATTGAACGTGTTTTTGATGTACAGTGGGATCTGCTTCTTCAGTGCTGGCTGTAGAGTAGGCGGATAGATTACCTTAGCACCAAAGTGCGACATTTCCATTGCCTCGGCATAAGTCATGTTCTGAATAGTAAAGGCCTTCTTCACCTTACGTGGGTCAGCAGTAAGGACACCATCAACGTCTGTCCAGATTTCAATGACTTTTGCGTTGAGCCCGGCAGCCAGAAGTGAGGCTGTATAGTCAGAGCCGCCACGGCCGAGGGTAGTCGTAAGTCCACCTTTGGCTGAAGCGATGAAACCTGTCACAATTTGTACTTCCGGATGCTCTGCGTAGTGAGCGCGAATTTTTTCGTAGGTCAGATCAAAATCAACTTTAGCAGAATTGAATTGCTTGTCGGTCTTGATTACTCTACGCGCATCTAGGTAAGCAGCTTTGATGCCAGATTGCTGCAAAACGTGAGCGATGATAAAGGACGAATTGCGTTCTCCGAAACTCAGCACGTAGTCCATTGTGCGGGGTGAGGCTTCGCGCACCAAAAAAATACCGTGTAACAAATTACGCAATACTTCGTGATTGCGATCCAACTGCGGAAGTACCTCTTTTTGGTATTCTTCATTGAGCAATTCTTCTACCGCAGCATTGTGGCGCTCGTGGAATTGATCAAAGAGACTTTGGTATTCTTCTTTACCATTAGCGGCCATTTCGCTCATTTCTATGAGCATATCAGTTACTCCTCCAAAAGCGGAGAAAACTACTGTAAAGTGCTCTCCATCAGCGTAATACGATTTTAGTATTTCGACAATACTACGTATTCTTTCCGGTTTGGCTACGGATGAGCCGCCGAATTTCAGGACTTTCATATTCATAAGATTTTGACCCAGCGAACCACTGCAAAAGGTTAGGGTGAGCATGAGGGCAGTGGCCAAAAAATTGAAGCGGTAAATGTATTTAAATTTGCCCACTCCTGCTGCTAGCAGCGACTAGAAATATCTTCAGGAAGTACGATGAGTAAAAACAAAACGGCCTGATTCTCAATGAGGAACCAGGCCGTTTTGGCAAATTGAATAGGTCAAAGCTATTAGAACTGCTGATATATTCCGCGTAGTTGTGGGTTAGTTTCCGCTTCCTTGATCGCATCGATCGCTTCTTGGATTGTAGTGATTTGTGCAGCATCTGTTTCCTCTGATAATTCACTTGCTACTTCACTCAAGGTTTTGATCGAAGCAATTCGGCACCAGGGAGATTCACCTTGGTTTGTTCCGATTGATCGCAATTGCTTAATTCCTTTTTCCAAGCTTTCCCCTTTTGTATCAACCAATAAGCTGCCAAAACTTTCGTAAAAACTAATGGCCGAGAAGCCTTCCATCTTGGTCAGGTTTTTGGTGAAGTAAGGTAGGTACTTAGCGTCGCCCGTATCAGCATAAAGACCACCGATGACCTCAACAATATCTGCATTTTCTTCATCCGCTAGTTTATCGGCAGCTTCCAGTGCAAGTGCGGGGTTATTGTACGCAAGTGCGTCCAAGCCTGCACCAACAACTGCGTAAGGTTGAGCGTCAAGTGCTTGTTGTGCCAAATCATCAATACCTTCGTAACTCACCTCTGCTAATTGAACAATCGCGATAGAGCGCACTTCTGAATGTTCATCGGCTGCTGCTAATTTGGCAACTTGTTCTGTAATACTCGCGGGCCAATCTTCACTTGGCAGCTGAGTGAGGGCTGCCGAACGAATGCCATAAAATGGATCTTGCAAGGCCAGCTCTAATAAAGAGATATAATCATCTGCTTCGGTATCTAAACCATTAACAGCTTGGTAGCGATCCAGAAATAATGGGGCATTCTTTAACTGATAAGCCAGCTCATCATGTGTTTTATTATCCTCCCAAGTAGCGAGAATGCTGCGTTCGGCGTCGAAAATAATCAAAGCTGGTTTGCTAGCTGCTGGCAGGCGAATTTGTTGTGAACGTTGGTTAACGAAAACTTCGTGGCGAACGGGTTCAACTGTGCCAGCAAAGTAAAGATCTACCTTGGCTGGTAGTTGAAAGATAGGAGGAGTACTACCCGTTTCTTGTGTTTGATCCACTTGGATGATAGCCTCTTGCGTACTTGCATCATAGTCATAAGACAGGCTAATGCTAGGATGGCCTTCTTCCAAAAACCACTGATCGAAAAACCAGTGCATGTCTTGCCCGGTCACTTCTTCAAAAGCCATGCGTAGTTCAGCTACTTCTACCGCACTGTAGGCATTATCCGTGAGGTATTTTTCAAAGCCGGCAAAAAAGGCCTCGTCACCAATAGACTTACGCAACATATGCAGTACCGCCCCACCTTTATTATAACTGTGGGCATCAAACATTTCTTCTTTGTCATTATGCCCATAGTGGATCAGTGGATGAATACCTCCGTTCATAACAGAACCCAAGTAGCCCTGCCATTCTTCCATCAAGTGTTGGTCGGCTTCGTCACGTCCGTAGTGGTGTTCTAGCCATAGGTATTCACTGTAATTGGCGAACCCTTCGTTGAGTGTTAGATTAGCCCAGCTTTCGCAAGTAACATAATCACCAAACCAATGGTGGAATAATTCGTGGGCAACAATCTTATCGTTAATGAGCACATCAATCAACTCTCGTTCCGTTTGTTGGATAAAATCACCAAAGATGACACCTGTGGTGTTTTCCATAGCCCCGGAAACATAGTCCCGCACAACTACTTGGCTGTATTTTTGCCAGGGGTAATCCACTCCAGTGACACCCGAGAAAAATTTTAGCATTTCGGGGGTATGTGGATAAATCGCCTCCGCGTGCTCTTCGTATTCTGGTTCTACATAGTAATTAACAGGCTTACCGTTGTAGGGCTCATCTTCTACTACCGCAAACTCGCCAATTGCTATCATAAACAAGTAAGGCGCATGCGGCTGATCCATTTTCCAGTAATCTGTCCGGGTACCATCGTTGTTCTCGGTAGACTCAATGAGTAAGCCATTGGACAAGGTTTTGAACCGATCTTCTACCGTTAGGTACATTTCTTGGGTACAGCGTTCATTGGGTTTATCCACAGTTGGGAACCAACGCGAATTGTGTTCGGTTTCCCCCTGCGTCCAAATTTGCTGCGGCTTATCACCTTCTTCACCTCTTGGGTTTACGAAGAACAAGCCTTTATCAGAGGTGATGGCATCACTTCCACCATCGGGGCGTGGTGTTGCCAGGTAGTCAATTATAATCGTGATCTCCTCATCACGCGTATAGGTGCGTGGTAGAATGATGTTTACCTGTTTGTCATCGTACTCGTATTCCAGGTCAATACCCTCAGTAGTCTTAATGCTGTTAAAAGCAAAGCCTTTGGCGTCAAGTTTGAAACTGGATATAGGATAGAAATACGGACGCAAATTCAGCGTAGCAATACCGATGACTTGCTCTTCGGGCCAGTCAAACGATAGTTCGAGTTTTGTGTGCAACAGATCTATGATCTGCGTATGACTAGGGTTGTAATTGGGAAGTGTATAATTTTTAGGAATAGGAGCAGTTTCGATCGGAGGGGCTGTAACGACCAGAGTGTCTAACTGGCGCTGTTCAATCTCGATGGGTTCTTCGATGGTAGCTACTCGTGGTGTGCCGCAAGCAGAAAGGAGGATTAGGGCGACGAGCGCCAGCATACGGTTCATACAAAAATTGTTTTCTTTGGAGGGGTAAGATGGAATGGTTACGCAAAATGGCGTAGGCTTCCTTAATTTTCTTCTAAGAAGTTTTCTAGCAGGTTGTTGAAAGTACTTGGGTGTTCCATCATTGGAGCGTGCCCGCATTCATCAACGAGGTGAAGCGTAGAACCTTCTATTAGTTCATTAAACTTCTCCCCCACAAAGGGCGGTGTAATAATATCTTGCTTCCCCCAAATCAGAAGGGTTGGAACTTTGATTTGGCCGAGCTTATCGCTTAAGTTATGACGAACTGCAGATTTTGCGGTAGCAATGATGCGAATAGCCCGGTTTCGGTCATTGACTGTATTAAAAACCTCATCGACTAGTTCCTTAGTGGCAACTGTTGGGTCGAAAAATGTCTTTTCAGTCTTGTTGCGGATAAACTCATAATCGCCACGTCGCGGGAAAGAATTACCCATAGAGTTTTCAAAAAGACCTGAGCTTCCGGTTAGGCAAACGCTCTTAACCTTGCTAGGGTGAGCCAATGTATAAAGTAGAGAAACGTGCCCGCCCAAAGAATTACCAAGAACATGCACATTCTGGTATCCTTTCTTTTCTACAAATTTGGCAACGTGGTCAACAAGACCGGCAAGTGAGACTTTTCTGAGAGGGAGTTCAAAAATAGGAAGCATAGGTACAACCACATTGAGGCGCTGCCCAAAATGATGTAGTATACCTGAGAAATTGCTCAGTGCGCCGAACAGGCCGTGTAGCAACAAAAGCGTTTTTTCTCCTCCTTTAGTCTCTATGTATTGAAAATCTCCCTCAGAGATAATTTGGTATTCCATGTAGTAAATTAAGGCATTGTCTGTTGCAATGGGTACTCGGATTACTGATTAGGCGGTAAAAAGGGGTGGGAATCGGCTATTTTTTGCAAAAATAGCGTTTTTAGACCTTATCCAATAATACATTATGTGTAATAGGACTTATATTTGCAATGTGAAAGTATGAACATGGCTTCTACTTCAAACTGAAAATTACACCCCTGACAACCGGTTGTTCTACCGGCTTCCAGTCCACTGTGGATAATTGGAGAAGATAAACTTTGTTTTATTCAAAAATAATGTTTTGCTTTGCAAGGAATTGCGAACGCAAACAAACCAACAAGCAATTAAGATGCTCCATTTATTGGAGCTCGAAAAAATTATTTTTAAATCAAATTTAAAGGGAACATGCGTTTTATACTCACTGCGTTGATCTTCGTTATGCTAGCAGGTTCTTTCCAGTCTTGCGTATCTAAGAAGAAATTCGACGAACTACAAGCTGCGAAAGATGCTACTGACCAAGCTCTTGCAGAAACCCAAGCTCAGGTAAAGGGCCTAGAAGACGATAATGCTGCTTTGGCTGCTGAAATGGCATCAGAGAAGGAGCGTCTAAATGGCGAAATTGAAGGCCTGCGCACCGATATGAACAACCAGATCGGACAATTGAATGAGAAGCTCAGCATGACTGAAGCTGAATTGCAAGCTGTAAAAGACGAAATTAACGGCATGTTTGCCGCATACGAGGACTCTGGTCTAACTATGGAAGAACGTGACGGTCGCCTGTACTTGGTTACTGAGCAGCCAGTTAACTTCCGTAGCAGTTCTTCTCGTTTAAATAGAGATCAGCGTAACGCTATCGACGAGATGGCTGACAAGCTGAAAGGAAATCCAGCTATCAAAGTATTGATAGAGGGTCACACTGATGATCGCAAATTTGCTGCTGATGCCGGTACTGACAACTGGGACTTGAGCTATGCACGTGCTAAGGCCGTTGCTGGTCGCCTGTTGAGCGCTGGTGTTGACGCATCTCAGATCACTCTAGGTGCTCACGGTGATTCAATGCCTGTTGGTGACAACGAGACATCTGATGGCCGTGACGCTAACCGTCGTACTGTAGTTGCTCCTAACCCAGACTTGGGTGGTGTACTAAAAGCTGCAGGTAGTAACTAGGCTTTCCGTTGTAAAGCAACTTACTGATACCAAAGGCGAAGCCGGGTTTGCGAAAGCAAATCCGGCTTTCGTTATTTAGTCGATACGCATTGCAAGGTATCTCTAGTGAATAACGGCCAACTATTTACTGCCGAGATTCGTTTGTTAGTGCAAACGATTTTGTAAGCGGTAGAGAAAATCATACCTTCGGAATCTTACCATTATGAACGCTAAGTATAGGTAATTTCTAGACATGCAAAGTCCTGTTTGGCTACCAGTAGCCACTGATTCCCAAAAAGCAACAGAACTGATGCAGCAACTGGAGCTCCATCCTGTTGTCTGCCAGTTGCTAGCGCAGCGGGATATCACCAGGGTAGAAGAAGTGGAGCCTTTTTTCAAGCCGCAGTGGGACTTGTTGCATGATCCCTTTCTGATGAAAGACATGGACCGGGCGGTAGACCGCCTGGATCTGGCTATTCGCCGAGATGAGAAAATCCTGATCTACGGAGATTATGATGTGGACGGGACCATGTCCGTATCTTTTTTCTATCAGTTTCTCAAAGATATTGGGCATCGGTCGCTTGACTTCTACATCCCAGACCGCTACAAAGAAGGGTATGGCCTTTCGGCTGAAGGTATAGCCTACGCGGCAGAGCAAGGTGTCACCTTGCTTATTACTATCGATTGTGGTATTCGCGCACAAGAACAAGTGGATAATGCCCGTAGTAATGGTATTGATGTTATCATCTGCGATCACCACTTGCCGGGAGAAGAATGGCCATTTGCTACAGCTGTTTTAGATCCTAAACGGCCAGATTGTGATTACCCCAATGAATACCTTAGTGGGTGCGGGGTAGGTTTTAAGCTGGCACAAGGCTTACTGCAGAGCTGGGGTAAACCTGATGAAATCCTTCAAGAACTCACTGATTTTGTGGCCATTAGTATTGCCAGCGATGTGATGCCAGTGGTAGGAGAAAATCGGATTTTAGCCACCTATGGTTTACGACAGCTCAATGCTACCCGCAAGGCAGGACTCAAAGCACTAATACGGGTAACCAACCGCAAGCCCCCCTTTCGGATCAGTGATATTGTCTTTGGAATTGGCCCCATTATTAATGCTTCGGGCCGAATGGCGGATGCTGGTCTAGTGGTCAAACTCATGTTAGCTCGTACGCGATCTTTAGCGAAGGAATATGCAGAGCAATTGCGTAATCGCAACGAATTGCGGAAAGAATACGATAAACGCACCGCAGATGAGGCTCGCGAAGAGGTGACAGATACGCCCAACTGGGAAGACAAAAAGAGTTTTGTACTCTACCAGCCGCATTGGCATAAAGGGGTGATTGGCATTGTAGCGGCTCGCCTATCCACCGATTTTCATCGACCAACGGTAGTACTTACCAAATCGGACGATGTACTTATTGGTTCTGCTCGCTCAGCTGGGAATGTTAATCTATTTGAAGCCATTGAGTCCTGTGAGGATCTACTGCTCAGTTATGGTGGGCACACGAATGCTGCAGGACTGTCGCTACCAGAAAGCAATTGGCCTTCTTTTGCAAAACGGTTTGAAAATGCGATTGACAAGGCCATGCCAGAGGATGGCTTACAGCCTAAAATTGCAATAGCTGCCGAATTAGAACTGGGGCATGTCACCTCAGATTTTCATAAGATTATTCGACAATTTGCCCCTTTCGGGCCTGCAAATCACAATCCGATTTTTGTGAGTAAGCAGGTGGAAGCCTTTGGGCCAATTGAGTTACTGAGGGAGGAGCATATACGGCTACAGGTAGTGCAGTATGGCTCAGCTCCTATCCACGCTATTGCCTTTGGTATGCGAAATTACTACGAGCAATTTTCTCAAAATCAGCAGTTTACGATTGCGTACTCCATTGAAGAAAATCATTGGGGTGGGAAGACAAAACTTCAACTGATGATTAAAGATATTGACTTTACGGGGCAGAAGTGGAGCTAAAATAAACCTTTAATTTTTTGTAGCCTCTTGGTTGAAGCATTCGCGAAAATCACAGTTCAAGACTCACCTTTGTTGATCTCTGACTGTAACAACTCCATGTCGCGAACCAGTAATCGTTTCCGATTAAAAGTAAGGATGTTGCGACTACGTAACTCATTCAGAATTGTGGTAACGGTTTGTCGTGAGGTAGCCGTAAGGTTAGCAATTTCCTGATGCGTCATAAACTTGCGCACCACTACCTCGTAGCCTACTCTTTGCCCCTTTTGCTCGGCTAGATCATATAGAAATTCAACGATTCGCGTGCGGCTGTCCTTAAAAACCAGTGATTCTAGTCGCTTTTCCATTTGGAGAATACGCCTTCCCATAAGTTTCATCATGAAAAGACTGAACCCATTGTACTCGCGCATCAAGGACTTCATTTCCTCCATGCTCAAGATGCAGGTTTCTGTGCTTTCCATCGCGTAGGCAAAATCCCGCCGCTTCTCGTGCTTATTATTGAGAATGGATAATTCACCAAATACTTCGCCGGGTCCTAATATGGCTTTGGTAATCTCTTTACCATCTTCGTTGTAGCTGCCAATTTTAACCCGCCCCTCAGAAATAAAGTACACCTTATCCGCATCCTCTTCTGGTAAGAAGATGTACTCCCCTCTTTTATGTGTGCGGTGTTTTTGTTGATCAAGCGCACCTGAGTCTAGTTTCTGAGGGCAAAAGATGCCACTCACATCAATATTCTCCAGGTGCCATATTGAGTTATTGCTGTCCATGAATTTGCCGGTATAGGTAAATCTTGTTGTTTGGGCTTAATAACTATAAAAGTGCATTAAGCAGCATAGGGTTCATCTGGAAGTGATTAAGTCAAGAGTACTTTAAAAGAAGTAAGCTGAATCTCAATAAGTTGTCTCAGCCTAATTTTCCGTGAATCAGTTGTCGCTACCTTGACACCATTCAGTCTAATTTCCTTACTTAATGCGAGTTCTTGTAATTTTTTTCGGGAAAAAATTAGGTTTTCATCCCTCTGGAAATGATATACTTGTACTTGCTTTTTGTCGATCCATCCGAAAGATAAAAATATCCCAGGCTTGGTTTAGTTAGGATTCCTACTTCGATTTGCATCGGGCTTTTAATTATTGCTTTCAACATACGTGAACAGCCAGAATTAGCTATTGATGATTAATTAAAAGTTAGGATTGCTGATTAATTAAAAACGTAGGCATAACCGGAGTTACGGCGAGGCCTGTACGGCTGGCCAGACGGGCTTTTCAACGCAGTGAGGCAGAACTGCGAGGAGCTTGCGACGATCAGCGTAGCTAAAAAGGGCAGTTCAAAATTCATAATTTCTGCCTTGGAGGACTATAAATCGGTTTTTATCATCCTTTTCGCAGTACTTATTTTGCTCGGAGCTGCATTCATTAACAACAAAAACATCATGTCAGCAAATAATACCGCCCAGGTATAAACGTCTGGGACACATTTGAGGAAAAGGCTTAGCTGTCTATTCATCCGGTTTAAGATCAAACCGCTTTACTAATTCTTTTACTGCGGGATTTTGCTCAGCCATCATGATGTATTTCTCGCGAGCATTCAAGATTTTCGGCTTTGCTTTCACTTCTTCTTTGCGCATGCTTGGATCAATTTCAATCTTGAGCATGAGCCCAGGGGCCTTAAGCGATTTTCGTAGACTGTCTGTTAGTTCATGTTCGTCGCGTAACGCTCCTTCTACCAGTGAAGAACCCACTTTTGCGGTAATCGTCAGTTTTTCTACTTCCAGCTGAGCACTTTGTAGCTGCAGGCGCAAACTATCGCGATCTGCAGCAGCCGCGTAATTATTCCAAGCGGTCTGCACCTCTTCTTGGGTTACGGACTCAACGGCTTCCTCCACTTCTTGCTCTTCTGCTTTGAGCTCTGCCAAAAGGCTGGAAACATTGGCCTTGGCCAGGATATTAGCCTTTGGTTGAAGAGAAATCGGAGCTGCTGATTGTTTGGAAGCAGTATCACTTAGTGCCGTGGAGGAGTTGGCTGCTCGCGTAGCTTCGGCGTCTCTACTGGCTTCGGCTGGTGCTGGCTGTGGACTGGGCGTATCACCTACGGTTGATACTTCAGTAACGTTTGCTACCTCTACTTGTGGAGGGGGGCTTTGGTCAGGCGTTTTTTTTTCCGGGGCTGGCATCGAGCCTACCTCCGCCAGACGAAACGCCCTACCTACACTTGCCATTTTAATTAGACTCATCTCTACGTGCAGTCGCTTGTTGCGAGCTAGCTTGTAGTTGAGATCACATTCATTGGCGAGGTTAAGTGTTGTGAGTATAAAATCGCTTCCGCATAATTGCGACTGTTGACGGTAACGATCACGTAGACTGTCGCTGGCATCAAGTAAACTCAACGTTTGCTCATCCTTGCACACCAGCACATTACGCAAATGTTGTGCGAGGCCAGTCATGAATAGATCTCCATCAAAACCCTTGCGTTGGATATCATCAAAGATGAGTAGCGTCTGCTGGATATCCTCCGTGAGTAAAGCGTCTACTACCCGGAAGAAATAATCATAATCGAGAACATTCAGGTTGGTAATGACGTCCTCGTAGGTGATTTTTTTACCGGAGAAAGAAACGATACGGTCAAAAATCGAAAGGGCGTCCCGCAGTGCTCCATCTGCCTTTTGCGCAATGATATGCAAAGCATCAGGGTCTGCTTGGATAGACTCTTGCTCACAAATACCCGCCAGGTGCTCCACCATGTCAGGGCTTTGAATTCGCTTGAAATCAAAAATCTGACAACGGGATAAGATCGTTGGGATAATCTTATGCTTCTCAGTGGTAGCTAAAATGAAAATGGCGTAAGGTGGTGGCTCCTCCAGTGTTTTCAAAAAGGCATTGAAGGCCGCTTGCGAAAGCATGTGCACCTCATCAATGATAAAGACCTTGTACTTACCTTGCTGGGGTTGAAAACGAACTTGCTCAATCAATGCTCGGATGTGCTCGACGGAGTTGTTACTCGCCGCATCCAGCTCCGTGATATTAAAGGAAGCATTTTGGCTAAACGCCACACAGTTATCGCAGGTATTGCAAGGCTCGTGGTCGCTGGTGGGATTCTGGCAGTTGAGCACTTTAGCCAGAATACGCGCGCAAGTGGTTTTTCCCACACCACGGGGCCCACAAAACAAGAAGGCGTGAGCCAGGTGATCACTCTGCAGCGCATTCTTTAATGTTTGCGACACGTGTTTCTGCCCCACCACTTCATCAAAGCGCTGAGGACGATACTTACGAGCCGAAACAACAAAATTACTCATACTAGGGACTG
Source organism: Bacteroidota bacterium (assembly GCA_039816955.1). GTDB lineage: Bacteria > Bacteroidota > Bacteroidia > Chitinophagales > Saprospiraceae > Lewinella. Next base: position 6,269 of record JBCBWU010000065.1, on the reverse strand, counting down.
CGTTACAAAAGTGTCAATGATCAAAGATACGAGAATAGAACTAATAAAAGTAGGTCTTGATCCAAGCCCAATATTCGTGCCGTTCTTTGAAAATCCATACTGCTGCAGCAAGTGTGGCGAAGAGTAAAATGAGTTTAGTATTCCGCCAGGTAATTTCATTTTTTTCCCGGGGCGTACGGTATTTGGTCTTTCTACTTTGGTATCCCATGGTCTTCGTTGATTAGAATTAGAATGTGAATTAGCGTTAGAATAGAGAATTGGATAATTTAAAGCAGGATAGAGAATTTAGTATACCAGTTCATGTTTACCTTAATTCTAATTCTCACTCTTATTCTAATTCCTCGGCCACCGGCTGGCACAATTCTACCAACACCCCGTTAGCCGATTTAGGGTGAACAAAACAAACCCACATATTATCTGCACCACGCTTAGGTTCTTCATTGAGTAAACGAAAACCCGCTTCGCGCAAGCGTTCCATTTCGGCTCGAATATCATCTACCCGAAAGGCGACGTGATGAATACCTTCACCTCTTTTCTCGATGTACGTTGCAATGGCGCTTTCTGGGGCAGTTGCAGCCAGTAATTCGATCTTGGACTCACCGGTTTGAAAGAAAGAAGTCAACACGTTTTCACTCTCTACTTCTTCAGCTTTGTAGGGGCCGTTTCCCAAAAGGGAGGTATACAGAGCGTTGGCGGCATCCAGGTCTTTGACAGCTATTCCCAAGTGTTCGATTTTCATGCTGTGGTCTATTTGCTGCAAAGATAAAACGTTCCAGAGCTTAAGGTGATAGGAAATACTAATAACCACAGAGGAATTTGCGTTGTTGTAAGAAAAGAAGCCTGACAACCATCGCGCTATCGTTGTCATATTTTAGGTAGACATTAAATTAGGTGTTGCACTTTCAGAAATGACACCTGAATGGCTAAAACAATGCTAAATTTGTACGATAGTCGAAAATAAGCCTTAGCCCTAAATGTTTAGGCGTAGTAACTACTAAGTCAGATAACCCGAAGTTGTGATTCGAACTAGTTTAATCCCGCTATTATTATTGTTGCTTTGTGCCACCGGGTGGTCGCAAGAACAGATTACTGAAGAAGATATTAACCAAGAGAGCATGCTCATCGAAGCCAATCGTGAAAAGCTGCTCGGTAACTACGATAAAGCCATCACTATGCTTCGGGAGCTCTTTCGCCAAGACAGTGATAATACGGCCGTAGCCTATGAGTTGGGGCGGTTACTGCACGCCGAAGGTAATCTAGAAGAAGCTATCCGGTACCTCAAGACTGCCACCGAACAGGCACCTGATAATGAATGGTACCTCAAATTCTTAGCGGATATCTACCAGCGAGAAGGTCGAAATCGGGAAGGAGCTGAACTCTACGAAAAGCTGGTAGAACAGTCTCCAGAGGATCAATACCTCGCCTTTCGCTTGGCCTATTTTCTGGTACGAGCGCAAGAGATTGATAAAGCGATCAAGGTCTATGAAGATCTGGAAAAAGAAATTGGCCTTAACGAAGAAATAGCTCGTCGTAAGCACGCTCTGTTCTTAGGTATGGGTGACACCAAACGCGCTGGCCGTACCCTCGAAGATTTGGTGGAAACTTATCCCAAAGTTATTAGCTACAAGCATTTACTGGCTAATTTTTATGACAGCCAAGGTGACGAAAATGCCGCCCGTAAAGTATACGAGCAAATTGTAGCACAAAATCCGGATGATCCCAAAGCGCAGCTTGCCTTAGCCGGAGGCTCTAACATTCGTCAAGACGAACTCCGTTATCTTGTGGATCTTCGTCCAGCTTTTGAACGCAGTGATGTAGATGTAGATCTGAAAATCAGTAAGCTCTATCCTTTTATCACTCAGGTGGCTGAGACCGGAGACGCTGTTATTGCAGATGCGGCCTTGGAGTTGACCACCATTATGGAAGATCTGCACAATAGCGACCCCAAACCATTTTCGGCGGCGGGTGATCTCTTGTATCATAGCGGGCGTAAGCGTGAGGCTATCGCCAAGTACAAAGCTACACTGGAGCGCGACGAAAATGTATTTCCAGTTTGGGAACAACTACTGGTTTCCCTTTACGAAACCGGTGATGCAAAAGGCTTATACGATGCGGCCAACGATGCGCTCGATGTATTTCCAAACCGAGCTGTTGTACAGTACTATCTGGCCATCGGTGCAGATGCTGGAGGCGAATATGATGATGCCTTGGATGCGGTGAGTGTGGCCACAATGATGAGTGGACGCAACCCAAACCTTCGGGCAGAAGTTCGTGCCTTGGAAGGGCAAATTCTGAGTCACCAAAACGATCAATCCGGTGCACGCTCGGCTTTTGCGGAAGCAATGGAGCTGGCTCCCAATTCTCCGGATGTCAACTATCGTTACGCAGACTATCTTTTAAATCAGAACGAAGTTGATCAAGCACTGGAAGCGGCCCAAAAAGCAGTAGCTGCACAGCGTACGCATCCGTATTATACGGAGGTGTCTGCGCGCATAGCTTACCGCCAGGAAGACTACGAAGCTGCGGAAGAATGGATCGATATTGCTCGGAATCAAGGGGCTAAATACTGGCCACAGGCGCTAGAATTATCTGGTGATATTCAGTTTCAGTTAAAAAATATTGAGCAAGCTGTAACTTATTGGGAGCAGGCTCGTGCACTAGGAGAGAATAGTCAGCGTTTACTAGATAAAATTGCTAATCGAAGTTTATGATTGCTCACCGTTTAATGCACTTTGTTGCTTGTTTACTTTTTGCTCAGCTTGTGTTCTTTGGCGTGGCCTGTAATACCAACAAAAAGGCCACTACTGTAGTAGAACCAGCAGATGTACCCCTTACCGCCGAGGACTATCTTAAGGATATTGTTCAACAGCAAATGCGAGCAGATTGGTTGGATGCTAGCGCAAAGCTTAACTATGATGATGGTAGTATGGCCGTTGGTGCTACTGCTAGTATCAAGATGGAAAAGGATAAGGTAATTTGGATGAGCGTCAAGAAGTTCGGCTTCGAGATCGCTCGCGCAATGATTACCCCAGATTCTCTCTTTATACTCGATCGTTTTAATAAAGAATATGCAGCGGAACCTATCAGCTACATTGCGGATAAATACAACCTGCCAGGCGACATTACCACCTTACAGCAGATCCTGCTAGGTAATCCTGTTTTCTTAACGCAGTCTTCTCCCAAAGCCAAAGCAGAAGATGGTCAACTACGCTGGTCGGCTAGTACGGAACAGGCCCGCAACGACTTCTGGTTTGCCTTACCCAATTATGATCTGGAACGCGTAGAGGTGGAGCAACCTACCCAGCAACGCTCCTTAACAATGGAGTTGCAGAACTACCAAGATGCCGGGGGCAATCGCGATTTTTCTTACCTTCGTAAAATCGCGGTCGATAGCCGCGAAACCGGTAGGGCCAATATCGAAATAGAATTTACCAAAGTTGAACTCAACGTTCCTACGGACATCAAATTTAGCGTTCCGTCCCGTTATCAGAAGATTTCTAATTAGCCTCAGTCTCCTGCTTATTGCTGGGAGTTTGCTGGGACAATCTGCTGCTGATCTTCGTCAGAAGCGGGAAGCCTTGCAGGCGGAAATTAAGGAGAATACCCGCCGTTTGGGGGATACCCGCCGGAACAAGGAGGCGGCTTTGGTACAGGTCGCTTTACTACAGAAGCAAATTCGCAATCGCGAAGAGCTCATCTCTACCTTGCAACAAGAAATCGCACAGACGGAAAGCAGTATTGGCCGCACCAATGAGGTAGTCCTGGCACTGAGTGAGGATATCGAACGACTCAAAGGCGAATACGCTGATCTGGTACGTGCTGCTTATCGGGCCCGACTGCAACACTCTTGGCTAACGTTTATCCTCTCATCAAAGAGCTTCAATGAAGTCTTTCGCCGCTGGCAGTATTTGCGACAGTATCAGCGCTTCCGTTCGCGGCAAGCAAAACTGATCGTTGCCACCCAGGCCTCTTTGGCCTCGAAGCTATCACAACTGGAACGGGATCGAGCGGATAAAGCGATTTTGCTAGTCACAGAGCAAAATCAACAAACTTCTCTGGGTCGGGAAAAAAATGCCCAAGATCAACTGCTCAACCGCTTGAAGAAAAATGAAGCCACTATTCTGGCGGAAATCAAAGAACAAGAAGTGGCGAAGGAAGAGCTGAATCAGGCCATTGAAAAATCTATTGCCGCCGAGATGGCGCGTATTCGCCGTGAAGAACGCGCGTCTCGTAGCAGTGGGTCAACACCTAGCCGGACCAACACCACCAGCAATGCCTCCGGTGGAACTTTTGCCCAACTCAAAGGGCGCTTACCCTGGCCCATTGATGGGGAAATCACCAAGCGGTTTGGCCGCCAGCCTCACCCTACCGTGAAAGGAGTAGAAATTTCCAATAATGGAATTGACATTAGTGTAAGTGGCCGTAGTGACGTAGCCGTAGTGGCGGATGGCACGGTGGTGAGTACGCACTTTGTTCCGGGCTACCGCAACATGGTACTTGTACGGCACGGCGACTTTTACACTGTTTATTCCAACCTGGAAACAGTAAGTGTGGGCAGTGGCAGCGAACTCAGCGCCGGACAAAGCATTGGTCGTATTAGCAAGCAGGCTGGCGAACTCCACTTTGAAGTTTGGCGCCAAAAAGAGCGTCTGAATCCCGAACAGTGGATCCAATAATTACATTTTTTGGTTTTGGTCTTTTGCTGGCAGTCATCTGCTATGCCGTTTTTCTATTCTGGGTAGTTAGGCAATGGTGCCTTGGGCAACTGGCCTATCAACTAAGCTATTCCTCCCCCAAAGTAGCTCCACTTCCCAAGTTTTCTATTCTTATTCCTGCGCGGAACGAGGCGCTTGGTATTCGCGCTTGTCTGCAAAGTATCCTGGCTCAGGATTATCCTGCGGATAAAATAGAATTGATTGTCATTGATGATCATTCAGATGATGCTACCGCAGCTCAGGTCTTGCAAATTGAGGATGAGCGAATTCAAATGATCCAGTTAGAAGGTGTGGTAATGGGAAAAAAAGCGGCTCTAAGTGCGGGGATCGCTCGTGCACAAGCTGAGATCATTCTTACAACCGATGCGGATTGCACTTTTGATCGAGACTGGTTAAGGCACATCGCTTCTGCTTTTCAAGCCGGGCATGATATGGTTTTGGCTCCAGTGCAGATCAATGCAAATAATCAATTGCTGCAAAGCTGGCAGGGATTGGATGTTTGTGGTACGCTGCTACTCACTGGGGCCGCAGTGGCCGCAGGGCATCCTATTTTGGCCAACGGAGCCAACTTTGCTTTTCGCAAGACACTATTTGAACAGTTAAACGGCTTCACAGGAAACCTGGAACGTGCTTCGGGCGATGATATATTCCTCTTACAAAAAGCCGTACGAGAACCTTCGGTTAAAATCGCTTTTGCTTTTCATCGGGCCGCCACTGCTACTACGGCACCTGCTGAAACATGGTCTCAATTATTTTGGCAACGCCTACGCTGGGCTGGTAAAACTAGTGGCTATACCGATTGGTATTTACTCTTCTTTCAGGCTGGAGCATATATGGTGAATGCTGGCTTACTCTTGGGACTTGTACTTTTACTAGTCTATCCACAGCTTGCGACATCGATAATTACTTCTTGGGTGATCAAAGCAATTGCCGAGTTCTTTTACCTCTGGTTTGCCACCAAAAAAATTGGGAACCAGCAATGGCTGCGGTGGTTCCCAATTTCCTTCTTCGTGCACAGTATTTACGTAGTGCTCATTGGCACTTTAGCGCTATTATCATTCTCCTCCCGTTGGAAGGGGCGCAAAGTCTAACGAACTATGGTCAACTGCCCTCGGGCTGTCTGTAGTTCCTCCGTTTCCTCAAAGCGATACTGGGCCTGGTAGAGGTATACATCAGATGGAGCAAAATCACCATTAAAACGGCCATCCCAAGGATTATCGATATTGTTGGATTCAAATACCATATTCCCCCAGCGATTGTAGACACGAAGTTCATAACTACTAGGCGGACAGTTGCGGAAGCCACCAAAGAGATCATTTACACCGTCTCCATTGGGGGAAATAACGTCGGGGAAAACCATTTCACAATCTGGTAGGGTGCAGTCAATAAACTCGGGCGTGAGTTCCTGCGTCAGTGTTCCACATTCATTAATCACCGTGACGGTCAGTGGCATAGCAGTAGGACCAGTAAGGACAATGGTGTTCGTTGTATCTCCAGTGGACCATTGTACGGTATTTCCACTTTCGGTGAGAACCGTGAGTTCATTTTCTATAT
>JBCBWU010000064.1:0-33432 GCA_039816955.1 Bacteroidota bacterium | reverse complement strand
ATCAGCGGTATAAACGTGTGCTTGCACTGGTGTAATAAAGGCAAGGGCTAGGACGATGAACAGGCTTTGAAAGAAAAAGCTCAACAGTAACGCTCAGCATTTCGCTTAGCTGAAAGCATTACCAGAAATTCAATGCACATTTCTTAACGAGCGCAAAAATATCTCTCTTTATATCTGCGGAAATACTTTTCATACAACCGTTGTTACTACTGGTATACACGTCGCACCTGTATTATTTTTCGCTACGCTATTGCCTATAATTTATATTATGTTAAGTAAAGTCCTTTAAACACTACCCTGCACTACCTTTTCGCATTCTTCCCAGAATTTTCGAGCGGTATGCTCCCAGTCAAACTTTGCAGCCTGGGCTATATACTTTTCACTAGAATCTATCTTAGTCTCGTATATCTCCTGCATTTTTTCGCTCAAGGCAAGAGTATCTCCAGTTGGAAAAAACAGGGCACTCCCCTCTCCTATTTCTCGCAAACTAGAATTATCAGCGGCTATGACCGCTGTGCCGCAAGCTAAGGCCTCTACAATTGGCAGACCAAAGCCTTCGTATTCTGAGGGATAGATCAGGGCCCTGCTGTGTGTATACAGGACGGGTAAATGTGCAGTGGCCACGTGGCCTGTTTGAATAATACGGTCCTTAAAAGGATGCTCCGCTAATGCTGCGTCAAATGCTTCCGTCTTCCATCCCTTTTGTCCAACTAGCACCAGCTGCACAGGCTTATCTGCTTTCAAACAAAAATGTTTAAATGCTGCCAGGAGTGTGAGTCCTTGCTTGCGCGGTTCAATGGTGCCAACATTTATGAAATAAGGTTCCGCTATTCCATAATTGGTTAAAACCGCAGAATTAGGTGTTGGCTTAAAGATGGTGCTCTTACCTAAATAAATGGCGGTGTTCTTATGCTCGCAAAAGGGAAAGAAATTTACAAGGTCCTTGGAGGTATGTTGGCTATTAGTGAAAACCCAATCAGTAAGTCGTAGAATTCTTTTCAAAAAGATTCGCTGCAACAGTTGACTATGCCAACGATGATACTCGGGAAAAAGTAAAGGCGTTAAATCGTGAATCATCGTCAAGCGCTTGATGCGCTTTGGCAGGTTGAAAGGTCCAAAATGGGCGGGCTCAAAGACGGCCGCTACCCCACTCCTCTGTAGTAAAAATGGGACAATGAAGAACAAGCGCATGGATGCGAATCCAATTGGCAGTCGAATATTTGGAACAACAATTTGTTTGACGTTTAATTCAGGGTCGAGTGCTTCTCTAATAAGAACCAATTGATCGGCTTTACCGATACGGATCAACGCAGCGATGAGCTCCCGGGTAAATACGTGTACTCCAGCAGATTGATTGTCCAGCGGATCGGCAATTATGGCAATTTTCATCGGTTGTCGTTCTCACTGATGATTTCTTCGTAGAAGTTGAGGGTTTCCAACGCGGTTTTTAACCAATTGAATTTTGTGGACTGTTGCCAAGCCAAGGCACCTAACTCTTCGGTTGCTCGCGGATCTTGCAGTAATCGCAGCATAGCTCCTTTAATCATACCCACATCTTCAGCCTGCACCCCAATTCCGCCCGAGCCTGCTACTTCTGGCATAGAGCTATTGTCTCCATAAATCACGGGAGTGCCGCTTTGCATAGCCTCTAAAATGGGCAGGCCAAATCCTTCGTAAAGAGACACATAGCAAAGCGCAGTAGCGTGCGCAAAGAGCACACGCAAGTCTTCATCCCCAACGAAACCTGTAAAAAATATACCTGATTCGTTAAGCTCTTTTTCATTCTCAAATAACTCCTCGTACTTCCAGCCTTTTTTACCACAAATGCACAGACTTATTGGCTCTAAATATTCCTTTTTTAAATCGAGGAAGGCCGATATAATTCGCTTGATGTTTTTTCGCGGTTCTATTGTACTGAGAACGATAAAGTAGGGTGCATCTGGCAGACCGTAACGTTTTAATAATGGAGCAACTGTGGTCTTACTATGCATCCTATTAAAACCTCCATTTGCTCCTTCGTAGATCACCTCAATTTTATGGTCCGGATAAGCATACAGTTTGACCAGATCAGCCTTAGTCGCTTCTGAGATGGCTATAACTGGTAGCTTGTGCCGAACCATCTCCTGTATACCTGCCGCGGTTCTTTCAACATTATCGCTCGTATGAAATTCCGGAAATAACTCATGCGTTAGGTCGTGAACCGTAAAGACATGTTGCCCCTCAAGGTGCTTTACAAATTCGTAATGCTGCGGCAATGGTGAGTGGATTAGGTCATAGCTATTAAGTTGTTGCTCAAATTCATTTAAAGCCTGTATCTCCTTTGATCCGCCTACGAATCGGTGTACCTTTTTAAGTAGGCGACGAAAAGGCCCCTTTCGATACAAAGCACTTAAGCTATTGTATACAACTTGAGGTAACACCCACTTAATGGCTCCCTTAAACTTCAAGAGGATTCTCTCGTATCCGAAAACCTCATGCGCTACTGCTTCCACTGGATTGGGTTCATGAAAACGTGAGAGTCCTCGTTCTATTAAGGTGTCTTTTAGCGTATGAAGTGGCTGGATTCGGTTGTTGTGATAAAGATCAATAGTCCACTCAGGATAAAACTGTGTAATAAAAGGCAAGTGCTCTAGTAACTCAAGCAAATACCTTTTAACACCATCGTTCTCGGGGGCGAAGATCTTACCAACTTCTACTAAAGCCCGTTTGGGCTTGAGTGCCTGATCCTGCGGTGGTACATCAAAGCCGTGGTTCTGTAAAGTTCGTCCGTGAACACGATAAATAAGAGCTTCTATCTCCGGTGGCATTTCGTCGCGCCACCCTCCTATCTTACCCCGTCTAAAGTGCTTAGCGGCTCTGCTGGTATCCGTTCCTTTTATTGTACCTCCACCGTACTTGGGGGCACCAAATTTCAGCTTCTGAAAAGAAGGCAACTTATCTAGCCGCGGCTCGGGCAAATCCATGATGGCCCGCAATTTTTCGATTTCTCGGATAGGGTCTTCAATTAAATCCTCAAACCGAATAACGATATCAGCTTTTGCGGTCCAGGCGTTCACGTTCTTTGACCATCCACCAAAATAACTATCGTTTAAGGCGAGAACGGCCAGAAGTAAGTTGACATAAAAATCACTTCCTCGGGCAACAATATCCTTTCGGTGATGGGCAATGGAAACCAGGGAGTCTCTACCATCGCGTAGGATGTAGACAGATTTGGCAGTACGAAGATTTTCGGGCAGATCCCGTGGCAGAAGGTGAGTCTTAACAACCGGGAAGGACGCGTAGTTTTTATTCAGTCTTTTGGTAGGATCCTGGTGGTAACTGCCCGATGAAATTCCGTAAACTTCATGCAAGACATTGCGAAAAAAGGTATTCCCAGAACGGGGAAAGGAAGCGAGCCATATCATGGCGTAAATATCGGAATTGTTTTATATTGTTGTTCTTTGATCAAATAAATTTCCGATGCTGAACTTCCTAAAGGGGAAAACGAGCAGGAACAAGCACATTGAGCTCATTTCTGTGCATATTCCCAAGACTGCTGGAACTTCCTTTCGCAATACCCTCAAGGCAGTTTACGGAGAGGAGGCTGTTGTTCGCTTGGATGTTGACGTAATCGGGGGTAAGGAGATACTTCGCGTAAATCAAGCAGCATACACCGACAAAACACTGCCGAAGCAAGCGAGGGTGATTCACGGTCACTTTTGTCCTGGCGAACTATCCGACAGGTTTACGATTCCGCAAGGAATTCCGATTATCACTTGGCTGCGTGACCCCGTAGACCGTGTCGCATCCAACTACTATTACCTGGCAAAGCGTTTAGCAGAAGAGCTAGATGAGGTGGGAAAAAACCTTAATATCCTAAGCAAGATGCAGCGAACACTGCTGGAGTATGCTGAGGATGAACTAAATCGGAATCGCATCAGTAAATTTCTGCATGGTACCCCATTGGAACAGCTGGCCTTCGTTGGCATCCAAGAATACTATACGGAAGATTTACAAGTACTCGCCAAATTGCTAAAGTGGACAGATTTTACCGAGTTTAAACACAATGTCACTGCCTCTAAATATGAAGTATCTCCCGAAGAACGGGCCGAGATAGCTGCTCTGAATGATTTAGATGTAAAACTCTATGATGCGGCACTTAAGCTACGCCAGAATCGAATAGAACGGTGAATATCATTTCCATACATATACCCAAAACAGCAGGTACTTCCTTCTATCATATCCTTTCCCAGGTGTACGGTGATCGTTTATCACTTTCGCTAAAGCGTCGCGACATTAAAGAGCTTAAGCAAGGCGGCAAATGGGGCACCAGCCCCTCTCCTACTTCGTACGATGTATTGCATGGCCATTTTCGCTACGATGAAATAATAGGCCGTATCACAGCTGAAACTAAGCTCATCTGCTGGCTGCGCGACCCACTACAACGCCTTATCTCCAATTATCATTTTTTTAAGATGCTTTGCGTCACTCCGCAACGGAACCCAGCAAATTACGCGAGACGAAAACACCGTGCTAATGAAGCATTAGAAACTTACGCTGCCAGGCCAGGTAATCAGAATCGGATCTGCGAATTTATCGGTGAAACTAACCTCCACCATTTTGACTTTGTGGGCCAGGTAGAAACTTTTACCAAAGATATCCAGCGTTTGTCAAAATTGTTGTCGTGGCCGGAAGTGTATATTCCTTATCACAATCGCAGTAATCATACGGCACTCCCAATAGCCCCCGACCAAATAGAGCAACTAATACACTGGAACCTGAAGGATGTAAAACTATACTGTACCTATCTAACTCAAATGGATAAACCAATACCAAAGATTTATGAGTCTTTCTTGTAGGAAACGCAGTGCTTATTGCTCAATACTGATAGTCGAATAAATCGATATCCGGCTGATACACCTCTTTGACCAAGTCTCGTAGATAATTGTTGTAAAACATTCGATAACCAGCAGGACGTTCGCTTTTGTTGTGTACTTGGAGTGGTATTGGTGGAAGACCAATGCGCGTGCAAATCTCTTGAAAATCAGCTGCTATATTCTCGAACCGACCAATGAAATCAACCAGTGGCCGATTATTTTCATCACAGATCCATAGGCATTGCGGACGAAGATTCTTTTTCCCCAACAGGCCTGCCGCTTGCTCTGAATGCACCCAAGTAGCGAAGGAAGAAAAATACTGATCGCGCTGTGCTGTTCTTTGAGCTAACTTCTGTAGGTAGACCCTGCGGCGATAAAAATAAAAGGAGACTAATCTATCCCAAGGATTTCGGACAATTGAGAATATAAAAGCCCGTTGCAAAACCTCGGGGGGAAACACTTCTTTTACTGAGGTAAAATCGTAGTGCTTTTTAGGCCATAAATCACTAGGGCGAGGTAATTGTAAGGTTCGATTAATACTAGTACCAGCCGTCTTAGGTAGGTGGATAAACAGTAGCTCTTTACCGTTTGGCAACTTTTTATAGAGCGGAAACGCTTCATGCTTGGACGAAAATTTAGAAGTCATAGTCCATCACCTTTTGAAGTTTCCGCTGTCGGCTTGCCTCATCCAAATCCTTCAAACAGTTTATAATGTAGAACTGTAGTGCTTCGGAAATATCTGTAGAGTCGTGAATGATCTCTCCTTTTTCCATCACTAAAGTTCGGTTAGCGACTTTCAAAATCTTGCGAACATTATTCGAAACGAATAGTACTCCCCTACCCGGCATTTTCACCCAGCTCTTCAGGTTTTCAAAGCATTTGGTTTTGAAAACGGAATCTCCAACTGCAAGCGCCTCGTCCAGAAGGAAGATATCGGGATCAGTAGCCAAAGCAATTGCGTACGCTAGCCGGGCGCGCATACCAGAAGAGTAATTACCTAAGGGGTTATCAATTCGGTCTCCTAATTCCGAAAAGTTGATGATAAAGTCCAGTTTCTCCTGTATCTGTTCCCTGCTCATTCCATACAATGCCCCTTTCAAAAAGACATTTTCACGCCCCGTATACAATTGTTGCATCCCGGAATGTAAAGCAAAAACGCTCGTTACCTTGATACCAGGACGCGCGTAGATCGTACCACTTTCAACAGGATAAATATTGCCAACCAACCGCATTAAACTCGTTTTACCCGAGCCATTCGCTCCTACAACACCTAAGATTTCTCCCTCTCGAAGTTGAAAATTGATATTTTTTAAGGCCCAGAATTCTTTTGCGCGTAAGCGAGCGTAATCCGCTTTGTAGCCCACGACCGAACGCCCAATATCCCCAATGCCGTAGAGCATATTATGGCGAATATCTTGACAGAATTTCTTATTTAAATTCTGTACTTCCAACAACACACTTGGGTCAGCAAACTCCTTCGCCGTAAGGCTCATAATCTGAATTAGTTGTTAATGAGACGTTCTAATGTCTTTTTCTCGTTCTGGCTAAAGATGAAGTACGATAAGCCCAAAAAAAGTCCGCTAATTAGCGAGCACCAGAAAAATCCACTCCATTGATCAGACCCGCCAATAGTGAGGACATCGCGAGGAACTCCAATCAAATAGGTAAGTGGATTGTACTTCACGATACTACCAATCCAGGGGATATCAAGTTTCGGCGCGTAAATAATGGGCGTTAGAAACATCAGAAAATGGATCGCTTGATCCATAATCTTAGCTAAATCGATAGCCACTATCCGAAACAAACTTACCACAAGGCCAATGGCTATCCCAAAGACAAGAAGTGGTATGATGACTAGCGGAAACAAGACGCCCAATAGGTGCAGATCAACACCGAATACCAGTAGCACTATAATATTGAACACCATCGGAATAGAGAAGCGGATCAACTGTACGATCACTCGTTCAATAATGAGCACCTGCACCGGACAAGAGGTCGTTAGTAAAATTCGAGCGTTGTTGCTTAAAACATTAGACATATTGAAATAAGCATCCGCAAAGAACCCCCAGATAGACATGCTTATCAAGACATAGGCAGGATAGGGAATACTTGTTTCGCCGGGTGTTATTACTCCAGCGCCGTGCAGAACGACCCAAACGATAATGGCAAAAATAGGTGCAAGAAACAACCAGGTAAGGCCCAAGAATGATTTCTTAAACTGCACAGTCAGGGAAACTCTCACCATCTGCCACACCAAAAACCACTGTGTTTTAGGTTTATCTCTAACCATTATTTTGTTGATCGCATTTGTAGGAAGTAAAGTTAGCCAATAATAGTACGTGGCCTGATCAATATGGTATTTTTGTATCTGTAATTAAACATAATCTTATGAAAAAGCCATTGATACTGGCAATCATCCTGATCTCATTGGCCTTTGCCTCGTGTGGCCAAGCAGAAGCAGACCAAAATGCTACTACAAACACAAATCTTATTGATGCGCGAGATAGCCGCCCCTCACAGACCATTGACAAATATCTGATGCACTTAGATGAGGCGGCGAACTTGGGAGATAAGCAAAAAACAGCAATTACTGAACTGCTTCAAGAGCGGAATTTTGAGGACCTACAGCGAGCCGATCAACGCAAACTCAAAGGAGAATTGAACACGCAGATTACAGGTGAGATTTTGAGCCCAGAACAAACACAAGCTTGGCTAGACTACCGAAGCGAGCGCCGTAAGCGCAATCAAAGCCGTGGTAAATAAGCAGCTACCCCCCTACTCTATTCAATAGCTCAATATACGCTTGGACAGACTGGTCCAACGGAAACTTTCTTGCTGGGCGATCCAGCCAATTCTCACGGTAAGCTGCTGCAATAGCCACTGCCAGGGCATTTGTATCCTGCTGCTCCATTTGAATAAATCTCCCTCCTACTACTTCTGCCAATGCCCCTTTGCCCGAAGAAATAATAGGCGTACCAACAGCCATCGTCTCTGCCGCCACAAAGCAAAAGCCTTCGCTGTAGGACGGTATCACTACGGCACTTGCCTGCTGAACCAAGCCGAACAGCTCGTCTCGTTCTAATTCATGCAATAGTTCCAAATGTTCGCTTGGAATAGCCAGGGACTCTATTTCTTGAATTACAGTCTGATACAGTCCCGTAGGATAGGTGGGAATAACCAGTTGCAAAAGCCCTTGCCCATTCTCTCGTACAAATGTAGCCCAGGCCGGCAAAAGTAGATCTAAGCCTTTGGAAACCCCCAAGCGCCCAAAATAGAGGAGCCTAAACTCCGGCGCGCCTTTCTTTCTTTGAAACCCGCCATAATACGAATAGTCTAGCCCATTATAGATTCGATGAATCCGGTGGGGCGAAATACCTGCGGTCTGAAGCGACTCCTTAGTCGCGTCGGAAACCGCCACGTAGTATTCAAAGGGTAAGCGAGTAATCAGTTGTTCAAAACTGTAAAATGCCAGGCGCTGCCCTATTTTTAAGTACGGCAGCTTAAACCAGAGTTTACCCCAGTACTCGTGAAATATTAATATAGTTGGCAGCCTACGTAAGCGCGTGACCAGCCAGGCCGGAAAAGCAGCATTATACGTAGTGGTGAGAACCACGTCCGCATTTTTTGTAGCCCTCCAGGCCGACGGTATACTGAGGATTGTAAACAAGAAACGGCTACCACAATCTACTCTTAAAATTGTTACCGCATTGATCTCCTCGCGCTTGGGCAACTCCCGCTGGTACCGCGTTGTAACCACGGTCACAGTATGCCCTACCTGGGCAAATTCCTCCGCCAGTTGTTTAAACAACTTTTCTGCCCCTCCTAAGTACGGATAGTAATGCTCTATTACAAAGACGATTCTCATACGTCCTGTTCTTCCTCATAACCGTCTAAGGCGATCTTTCGCGTTAGCATTGTGATAATTCGGCGCTGCTGTACCTGAATGCGGTATAGGCGATACTGAAAATAAAAAAGGCACCCCGTTCCGATGAAAAGTACTGCGTTGGCATTGCTCTTGATACCAAGTAATTGCGCGATGTAGCCCGAAATGAGGTCAGGGAATATGGCCAATAGGGAAACTACCATCCAGAGTCCACTTACAAATAGCGCTTCTCCCAGGTTAATACGGCCTCGCCGATAACGCAACAATTGATTGACCAAAAACAGGATAGCAATAGCGGGAATGAGCCACTGAAACAAGCGAAAATCCATACTCATCGGAACATTATTTTCCACAGAAATTGAAAGGCCGTGGTAAGCCCCACCTGAAAGTCCTGCCCCTTACTAATGGAGTACTCCGTGTACTGTACATGAATAGGACATTCTGCAATCTTGAGTTGCTCACGATCAGCCTGGATAATCATTTCGCTGCAATAGCTAAAATCGTCCTGTACCAAATCTATACTTTCTATTGCTCGCTTTCCCAGCAGACGAAAACCAGATTGGGTATCCGAATAAGAGCCACGGCAGAATAGATTAGTAAGTCCATTGGCAAGACCATTGAAACGTCGGCGTAGCCAGGGGATTTCGTTCTTGGTTTTACTAAAGCGACTTCCAATGACCAGATCAGCGCTAGTCTCCCGGTAAGTTTGATAGATAGCCATTATGTCTTTTGGCAGGTGCTGCCCATCCGCATCCATAAATACGACACAAGACCAGTTTTGCTGCCGGGCCAGAGTGATACCTGTCATACAAGCAGCTCCCGCACCTCTGTTCACCGGATGTTGAACTACGACAGCCCCTGCTCTTTTTGCCAGATGGGCCGTCTGGTCCGTACTACCATCATCAATGACTATCACCGGGCAGTCGACAGTCGCCTTAATCTCCGCAAGCACCTGTGCGATAACCGGCGCCTCGTTGTAGGCTGCGATGATGACGTGTATGGGCAGTTGTTCTGGCATACTCCTCTACTTAATTCGGAATAGTGCCACTCGGCCCTGGTAAACAGTATTACCCATTAAGCCAGGTTGTGCCGCGGCTTGTACCCCATTGGGCAGGCGAACAACTTGTGCTCCGGGCACCTCCACATAGTTATCGGTCAGTATCAATTCAGCCTTAGGTGATTGCAACAACAAATTCAAGAGCGTAATACACTTTTGGCGTAAGGATTGCTCCGGAGTCTGGTCTAAAGATGGAGAATTAATATCGTACAGAATGTACCGAATCTGATTGGCTTTCAGGACATCCAAAAAGTTCTCCGGTTCCTTGACGGTGTTTATGATTTCCGCAAAACGTTGTAGCTGATTGTCCTCAAAGACACGCCGATCATTTTTGTCGATATGAAACTGCAGATAGGTATTGATTCGGTAAATCAAGGCATCTTCTTCCCGATTGAGGATTTTGATGATTTGTGGTGAGGTGGGGTCAAATAAACCCAGTGCTTTTTCCTGATTGAGATCAGAGCGGCTGGCATATTCAACCATTGGCCAATTGTAAATTTGCTCGTTGGCTTGCTGCGGCTGGGAACTAGTAAATACAATTGCGACATTCAATAACAACTGAATCCCCACTACTACTCCTAGCATGACACTCGCTAGCGATGCACTGGTACCTGGTAAATAGTGCTTTGGTTCTTGTAAGTAATATACCATGATCGTTGGCAAAAAAGTCCACAGGAGCATAGCGTACCAACTGATAGTATTACCCAACAGTATCCAGAATACGGTATACGCGAGCAGTAAAACAGCCACACCCTGCAATGCATTATTCCAATGAACAAAACGGTGCCGCAGCAGTAGGGTCATGGGCCAACTGAGAAGAAGTAAGAGAGGTATAAAGATTAGCGGTGAAATATCCGCTATCGACTTGAAAACTAATGCAAAAGCAGCACTCAGACTAATCAATGGTTGCTGCACTTGCTTCCATAAAGCTGCAAATCCATTCTCTGTTGTCTGACCTTGCAAAGACCAATAGCTATCTAGCTTAGCAGCAACGGCTTGTAATTGTTCCGCTGCATCTACCTTCTCGCCAAGCGTCCAGTAAAAAGCTAGGAGTAGGAAGAAGGCCCCCAGCAACACACCGGCATTTCGCAACCAGCTTCGGTCGCTTGTTTGCAAGAAAAGGAAGGGTAAAAGTAAGAGAAATAGGAAGCCAATATCTTGATGCCGTAATGCCGGCACATTCACGCCAAAACTCAAATCTACAGGCGCACTTAGATAGCGCCAAACTCCTTCCTCGTAACCGAGATAGCGCTGCAGCTCTTCTCGGGTTGCATTGCCTGCTAGAGTTGGACGGTTCTCTTCTTCATCGACTTCCGTCTTTTCTCTTTCTGGACCTTGGGTAAGCCGGGTAAATGATTGCGGCTCGCCCACCTCGGAAGGAGCCTCATTAAAGTGCCCAGATAGGTATTCACCTGGTATATCTAGCGTAACTCGGTCTGGTTGTCCGTAAAGGATACTTGCAACACTGAATTGATAATTATTCTCTGCCAGGTTTTTCCCCGCCCAGGGGGCAAAGGCTACTAAAAAGCCAATCCCAACTGGCAGAACCGCTTTCCAACTCAGCGACCATTGTTCTGGCTTGCGGACATATCTAAAGCCTAGCAAAGCCACGCCAACAATTGAAAAGCCTATACCAATCCACTGCGCTTCTAGCTCGAGTATTGGTAAATTGCCCATCCGGTGGAACCCGCTGAGAAAAATAAGCCCGGAAAATAACGCCATCCATCCCCAGAAAAGAAAGGCTCCACCAATGCGCCATAGCAGGTAAGCAATTACGCCAACCAGCAGAAAGACGGTAGTATACTTAATAGTGAAGCACAGGCCAAGCAGAAGACCAATCACCCACAAGATGCGGCTACCCTGCGATTGCCACAACTCGTGCAAGCTCCATTTGCTTGGCAGATATTTAGTGGACCAACTGAGAAGTACCTCTACCATTGCTAAGGATATGAACAACAGGCCTAAATCTACCTTTTCATCGACCATGGTTTGGAAGCTCACCATCGGCAAAGAAAGAACCAAAACCATAGCCAAAAGCGCATACGGTTCTTTTAGCCAACGCCGAACAATCAAATATCCCAGTGCCAAAGCCGGTAAGAACATCATATGAGAGAGGATAATACTCATAGTTAGGCTCCCAAAAAGCAACTGCCCCCAGCTCATAACCAGCGACCAACTATAGGATTGGAATGCGCCTGGTAATTCATGGTAGTCCGCAATGAGAGTAGCCATATTTGCGTATAAAGCGGCACCGTCAAAACCACTAGCAAAAGCCTTAATACTGCCTAGCCAGTACACCCCGATGAGCAACAACCCCACGAGTGCAACAGGAACTTGCCACCAGTAATAAATACGCCATTTATGCACCTCTACAAACCATTTCTTGAGTAGGGATAGCACGGGTTTACGTTGCCAAACGATCGCTCCAAGTAGTACTACTCCCAGCACCGGGCCATACAATAGACCAACTAGTCCCAGCAGGGTACTCAAAAAACTTAGTACCAGGCAGCCTAACGCAATTAAAACTAGTTCGTGATCTGAAATCTTATTCAGGACTTGCTGCACTCCCTTACCGATAGCAAACAGCCCTAAACTGAGCAACAGTAATAAGGCCAGATAGTAGAAACTGTTGAATAAGAAAAAGATAGCAGCGCTCCCAGCGGGAGTGCGATCCAGGCCAATTGCTGCACGGAAAACTAAGAGCATCACCAGACTGAGCAACACTGTCGCTCCCACTAGCCAACTACCACGGATATTGAGCTTCCACTTCTTCTTTTGGCCTACTTGTCGATTACTCCACCAAGCCGCGAGCCCAATCACTAGCAAAAAGCCCAAAAGAAATCCGCCGTAGGGATGATCTGGGAGCACCTCTACATGCTCAGGATGAAAACCCAGATAGGTGATAATGACCCATATGGAAAATATGGAAAATAAGATGGGGTTTAACCATCCGCGAATACGCTCCGCCATGTCTTGTTTAGAGTTTGAGCCTACATAATCGAAGGTAACAAAAAATCATAGCTCACTTCTGAATTTGCCGGCTATCCTACTAATTCGAACATTTATTCCCTGACTTTTCTACTATCTTAGCTAGTCCGACGTTTAATTGGAAACCCCAAATTTCATGCCCCTCAAATTTTTGATTCTTCTCCTCCTTTTTTGTTGCACAACATCCCCGCTATCAGCCCAAGAATTGGAAGAGCAAGGAGAACGTAGTGACTATGCACTCCTTTGGGAGATTACTGGCCCCAATCTACCTGGCCCCTCTTACGTCTTCGGATCCATGCACGTGCGTTACTCCTCCGCTTTCGAATTTCCAGATAGTATGTATTACTGTCTTGCGGCAAGTGATGCCTTCGCCAACGAAATTCACATGGATTCCGCTATGCAGCGCATCTTTCAGATACATCTGGATCAGGAGGAGCTGAATCCAGATAGCTCCTATATCCGCCTGACACAAGAGCGGATTGTACGTCCAGATACATCCCGCTTAGAAGGGGGCGAAAACGGCTATACTTCCTACCAATCTTTTCTCCGTGATCGTAAAATAAGTGTTGACCTCAGCGAGGAAGATAATTTCCCAACCATGCTTGATGCCTACCTTATGGAATCCGCTCGGCGCTTGGGGAAAGATCTTTATGGTCTCGAAAGTATCGATAATCACTTGTATGAAACGGAGGGTTTTGATAACGATTGGCGGTCGCAATTTAAGTTTTCGTGGTTCGGTCGCAGCACTACTAACCTACTGCGTTTATACTACGCCGGAGTATTAGAACCCATGGATGACTATATCCAATCGGAACCTACGGATTTTAACGCCTTGGCTTTAGTGGCCCGCAATTATGTCATGGTGGATGCTATGGAGCGCATTATGCCAGGGCAAAAGCTTTTTTCCGTTGTAGGAGCCGCCCACCTACCGGGAAAAGAAGGCGTACTGGAGTTGCTGCGCCAACGAGGTTACAACCTAAGGCGGGTGACGCCAACTTTTACCGGTATTCGCGATAGCTTTCTCTTACCAGAAGTAAATCGTCCATGGCCACAAGTAAAACCTCAGCGGGGACTATACCAACTGGCTATGCCACTGGGAGTACAGCACGTCTACGAGGAAAGTGTGAACATCTCTCATCTGAGCTTTGATATGGGCCGGGGTATCTCCTATCTAATGCTCACCAGCAGCATGCTCCCCTACGACTACAGCAATTTTGAACAGATCTTCTTTGCGGAGGACGGTTATGAAATCATCAAGAAAACGCCTTATTCGAAAGGTGACCTCAGCGGATTTCGCTACGAGTTAGAAATGCCTGGAAGTGAGCCAAAGTATTTTCTCGCCTATACCTTCTTTTACGATCAACAATTGTACTACTTACAAATTGGCGCTTACGAAAAAAGTACCCTAACCGACAGCCCCGATCCCGAGCGCTTTGTTGAGGAATTTGACCTCCTGAAAAAAAATCAGAACAAGTGGGTCACCGTGGTAGACAGTGTTGGGGGCTTCCAGATACGCATGCCAAGTACTTACATCCACTCTAGCAGCGATCGTAATGATACCTACCCTTTTCAGAAATCAATGGATTATCCCTGGCACCAGTACCGAGCCGGTTTTGAGGAAGAGCGCGCATCAGTGTGGGTCCAATATTACGACTTGAGTCCTGGGCAGCGACCACAGCAGGCCTGGGACCGGCTCCAAACTGGAGTAGATGAACTAGAGAATCAGTACGGAATCGACATTGCAATTGTAAAGCGCGACTCTTTAGCTGGCTTTCCACGGTGGAAACTCACGGGAGAATTCATTGATGAAGGCCTGTTCTTTACGGGAGAAGTACTAGCTCGGGGTAATCGCCTCTACTTGCTGAGTGCCGTAGATAGCAAGCGGCAATTGTGGACAAAGAAGTTTGTGCCTTCTTTTCGCTTATTACCATTTAGCAGCGAAAGTGAGATTGAGGAGTACAGCTATTTTGATGGGGAACTCCAGCTACAGTTACCTGGTATCGCCGCTGAGGAATTAGAAAACTTGGAAGAAAACCTAAGCACCAACGAACGCTACCGACAAGTTATTAAGGGGTTGGATCCGCATACTGGAGGTAGCTATGAAGTAGAAATCCAGAAGCTTCCTTACACTTACTACGTACGTGATAGCCTGGCATTTTACAACCAAGAACTCCGTGGCATGCTCAGCGAGTCGGACTCCCTGCTGTCTGAGGCACAGGTAACCGTTGACGGAACTGCTGCTATGCTATACACCTACACTACCGAGCACGAACAACTTCAACAACAAATTCAACTCTACCATCGTGGCCCCTATTGGATTAAAAAGCGAATGGTAGCGTTGCCGGTGTATCTTTCCAGTATTACAAATAGCAAGATTTTTTTATCTGACCAATGGAATATTCCAAATGATCAATCTACTCTCTTTTCTGGATCAGTAGAAAGAATCACTACGGCCCTGCGCTCAAGCGACACGCTGACCCTGCGTAGAGCGCTAAAAAGCATCCATCCACAGTTGAGTTTTCGGGCGAAAGACTTACCGCTATTACAAGAAGTGCTAATTGATAACCAGTGGGCGGCCGCAGGATTAGAAAAAGAAGGAAGTCGTAAACTGCTTGCGGTCTTGCAAACGATTGGAGAAACCGGTTATGAGCTATTGGTAGAAACGTTTCCGAGGATATCTGATTCACGCCTAGAGGAAGCCCTATTGGAGGAATTGGCTTTTCAAGTCAATAGCGAAGGACGAAACGCTCTTTTCCGATTACTTGCCCAAAGTAAAAGTCTATCAGATGATGCATCAACCAAAGCCCTGGCCTCTTTCAGCAACAATCCTGCACTAATTATCCAATACTGGGCTAACTTTTCCAAGCTGCTCGCCAACGCCCAGGAGCCACTTTATACCTGGGAATTAGCCGCTCAGGTATTAGCACAAGATTCCTTGAGCAAAGCTCCTATTTTGGCGGCAAGACATCTCTTTCTGGAACGTGGCCAGGAACGGCTCCGTACCTGGCAACAGCAAGGTGGTAAAATTCCGGAAGCAGTATTCACCGTTTATGAGCTCTTACCTGAGGCACCGGGGCTGCTCAGTCAGGTACAGCAGATTCTTGATCGTTCCAGCGTTGATTTGGCGAGTGTTGAAGCAGCTAGCTATTTACTGTCCAAAGGAAAGGACCTACCAAAGAAGAAAGTGCGGCAAATACTAAAAGATCCACAATTGCGGGTGCCGTTGATCAGGGAACTCAACCGCTACGACCAATTGGGTCTAGTGGAGGCGCGTTACTACAGTCCAGAGCTTATTGCTCGCACTATGCTGCTAGAAAGACTAACTAAAGAAGGGCTAGTCAGCAATGTAGAACTGATTGATGAGATTGAAGTTTTATTCCGCAGTGAACCGCAGCTAGCTTACGCCTTCACCTTTGATCTGGACGATGATAAAAGCCGTTTGGCAGTAGTGGGCTTCTTCTCTAGGGATGGAAAACAACAGCCATTTTTGGACGAAGGCTTAGTGAATTTTACGCTCTACACGATTACCCGCCGTAGGAGACCACGTAAAGCACGTCAGCTGTTGGATGAGATGAAAGATTGGTAGTATTGGCCCTCAAGATTCACTAAGATGGCTTGTCTACAAACTCAAGTAGCTTGACATCATTTTCTATCTGACCTCTAATCGCTGCCAAGACCTTTGTAAATTCGGTCTGGACCCTTTCGATTGTAGTTCTAGCTTTTTCAATTTGCTCCTGGTCAGTGGATTCATGTACTCTAGAGCGCAGTTGCTTTTCCAATGCCTTTTCGAATAGACTCTCCTGTTCAGCTAATAGCGAAAGGGATACTCTTGCTCCATCCAGCAACTCGGCAATATCCTGATTATCTTTTCCAAGGTGGGCCAGTAAGTCATTGTAAAAATGATGATAACTACCAGATCGCAGTTTATTTAATACCCAGGTTCGAAAACCATAATAAGCTGATTCTGTAAACCCCTCGTTCGCAAGCTGTTCAAATAGAGCTTTAGCAGCTCTCGTATTTTCAAAATCACCAATCTGATTCGCTTGACTTAATGCAACGTCAACGTAGGCATCAACAGCCCGTTGTTGTTTATCCAATGCATCCTTCTCTCGCTCGATTTCCTTTAAGGAGTTTGCAATTCTATCTACTATCAGCGTAAAAGCCTTGTCTGAGGAATCCCACTCCGTAATTGGAAGTCCGTTTTGTGGCAAAGCTTGTATCCTACCTAAAGGCGATAGATGCCAGTTGCAGGGGCGTAGTATGACCGGAATGATTTTAAGCGATCTTTGATCATGTAGACTAATCGCCCTGCTCATTTCTACATTGTAACAATAATCTGAAGCTATAAAATCAGGGCTAATAAGCATTAGCACAAGATTAGCTTCAAACATTGCATTCTTTATTGATTCTTCCCAGTTACTTCCAGCCTCAATTTCACCATCATACCAAATACGGGCTAATTTTGCTCTCTCTAGAATTGCTAAATGGGCGCGTAATTCCTGTAGCAGTGTAACATCTTTTCTGGAGTAGGCTATAAAAATCTTTGTCATCAAGGTTCATGATTCATGTGCAGGCTTCTAGACTTGCACCTCGACAAATCTAAATAAGAAATTGAAACATCTCATAAATACCGGCCTGAATTCAGTTGACTTGTTTTGGCGGGTTCAAAAGTTTGACTCGAGAGGACACAGCTAATATAAAACTAGAAAGCCTCTTTATCCCAAGATCTATTTAAAATCGACTGGGACAAAGAGGCCTTCTGTGGGTACCTTATTCTGTTGTTTCCTTATTCGA
Source organism: Bacteroidota bacterium (assembly GCA_039816955.1). Classification (GTDB taxonomy): domain Bacteria; phylum Bacteroidota; class Bacteroidia; order Chitinophagales; family Saprospiraceae; genus Lewinella. Next base: position 15,854 of record JBCBWU010000064.1, on the reverse strand, counting down.
AGTAGTTATCGTAATTCTCACCAGAGTTAGTCCGTTCCTGACCCTCGGCACTGCGCTCTGGTAGTGAATCTAGGTCTAGCGTGGAAGTACCTTGGCCTTCCCCGAGCAGCATCAGCGTACTTTTCTGCTCCCATTCTTCGAGCATTTTGATGCCTTCTTCTTCGAATACGCCATTCTGTAAGTCTACGGAGTCCATAAAGTTGGCCGACATCTCCATGAAGCGCTCCATCTCTCCTACTTTATTGGCCACGTCATCTGCCACTGCTTCCATGGCCATATCAAACATGGCCCGCTTATCCGGATCGCCAGAAATAACGCTCATGGCCGACTTCATAGCACTGTGAGAAGCACGGATTGCCTTGCGCTCCTGCTCCTTCAGTTTGACCTGATCTTTGGTATCTTCCAAGAGAATTTCGGAGTTGTCGTGCATCTTATTCAGAATACGCGACATCACTTCCATCCGCTGGTGCAACGCACCATACTTTTCGTTACTCTCCTTCAGGCGAGCTGCTTTTCTCGAGGCCAGTATCATCTGCTGATCCATGCCCTTCTGCTTAGCGGCACTAGCGAGCTTCATCTGCTTTTGGATTTCCTCTTTGTTACCCTGCATCAAGCTCTGCATTTTCCGCATTTGACCGCGCAACTTGCCAATCTGGGAACGCATCTTTACCAGGTTGTCCTGTAGATCTTCAATGTAGTTCTTCAAGATGCCAATTGGATCTAGTGTAACGAAGGCACTGGTAATGCTCCGCATGATGCTCTTGTACATATAGCTGATCAAACCCCTCGTTTTAGGATCCAGTACCATGTAAGCAACAACTCCAAGAGCCGCTAAGGTACCGGCCAGATAAAGGGTATTAGCAAATATTACGCCCCAGTTTACTGCAGAAAGCAAATAGCCTGCACCAGCAACCAGAGCGGCAAGAAATAGTAAACCTGTAATTCCTTCGGGCCGCTTCCAGAACGATTTCTCTTGACCCATATTAGGCGTTTCAGTAGACATATCAATAGTGGTTTTATCAATTCAAACTAGCAGAGACAATTAGAGAAAACGCTCAATGTCCGCTACGTCTTTGTCAATTTGGTTATGTAATGCTTGCAAGGTCGCCTCAAAACGGCCGTGTACGTCGTTAATGCTATTTTGAGCAGCTTGGATCGTTTTATCGGCCTCAGCAATGGTCTTCGATGCGGAAGCTTTTAACTGTTCAAGCTCTTTGATCTTAGCCTCGTACTGTTCGAGCCGCTTACGCAAGGTTTCTACTTCTTTACGCTTGCCCTCCACCTTGGCTTTAATTTGCTTTTGTAGTGCACTCTCAAAGGTCTTCTGCTCTTTGTCCAGTACTTTCTTGTAGTGGGCGGCAGTCTTAAGTAATTTGTCTTTGGTAAGTCCCATGGTTGATGCGGTGGCATAAGCTGATTTATAGGCCACTTCTTCATCCATATCCATTGCCTGCAGGCGCTCCAGGGCTTGCTTAAACTCTAAATAGTCGAAGCCCGGCAGGTTCTCTCGTTCCAAGGCACCAACCAGCGATTCCATGCTGCGTTCATCTAGACCGTGGTGGGTACCAAAAATATCTTTCATTCGTTTAGCTCGTTTATTGCTTAATCTTGTAAGTCTACAATAATAATTGTTCCCATCTAAGAAACCTAAAGGAAGGGCAAAAGATCACAAAAATAGACCAGTAAAGGGCCTTTATCGACGGGAGGGCTTCCCTTAAGCCAAAGCGGCCAAGTACGCCTTTCAGGTGGTCTTAGGCCCGAATAGTTACCTGACTGAAGCCATCATTCTGCTTATGCAGTTGAATTTGGGTCCCAATTCGTTCCTTCAGTGCTTTTACGTGAGATATAATGCCAATGGTCTTACCACCCGAGCGGAGATTCTCCAGTGTACTGATGGCCATATCCAAACTGTGCTCATCTAGCGTACCAAAGCCTTCATCGATAAACAGCGATTGGATTTGCGCGTGGCGACCGGCCAAATCAGATAGCCCCAATGCTAAAGCGAGGCTGATCAGGAACGTCTCTCCACCGCTCAGGGTAAACATACTGCGGCGGTTTTCTGCCTGGAAGGTATCGATGATATCCAGCTCGAGATCAGTGCCAGCTTTCTTGGCGATGTAATAGCGGCCATTGAGGTGATCCAGGTGCTGGTTGGCAAGAATTACCAGGCGCTGCAAGGTTAGCCCTTGTGCAAAACTTCTAAACTTCTTGCCGTCGCGTTGCCCGATGATTTCATTCAGCTGAGCCCAGCGATTGAAGCGCTTACGTTGTGCCTCAATTTGCTGCACTAAGTCTTGGTGCCGTTTTTCTCGTTCTTGTTGCTGCTGAAACTTTTCCTCCAACTGCCCTAACTGAACTAATTGTTGTTCGTAGGCGGCCTGCTTTTCTTCCAGTTCTTTCCGGATTTGGGCTTCTTTTACAATGTCTTCTGGTTCTATTTGCTTGCTCTCCTGGCGAGTTTCCTGCAAAGTTTTCTCCGTTTGCGCTAGCGCCTGAATTATACGCTGTTGTTCTGCTTCTAGTTTTGCCTGCTCTTCTTCGGATAGTAAAGCGGCGCGAGCTTCGCTCAGGTTAGCAAAAGGCGCCTTCTGCAATGCCTTATCGAGCTTCGTTTTTAAGTTTTTGAGGATTTTTTCATTAGCAGTGCGCTGTTTTTTATTCTCTGCCATCCGCTCTTGCTGAGTGAGCAGTCGCTCCTTTTCGGCTTGTAGTTTAGCTTGGGCCTGCTGTAGTGCTGTTTCCACATTCGCCAAAAGGCGCTCCAAGGCTTGTGTAGCCTCCTGCACGGTACGATCACCGATGAGCGCTTTCCGGGCTTTATCCGCCTTTTCCTGCGCGGCTGTTAGTGACTTGAGCTTGGTTGACGCTTTTTCCAACTCAGCCGTGATCCGTTTTACATTCCCACTCTGGGTGGCCACCTGATTCGTATTCAATTCAATTCGCCGGTCTAGTTCCAGTTGGCGTTCCTGCTTTTGTTGGACTTCCTTCGCCAATTGCTCCAAGCGTACAAAGAGCGTTTTAGCCGTTTCCAAGGCAAACTGCTCTCCAAATGGATCGAGTTGTTGATTCATAGTTTGCAAGGCAGCCTCGTATTGCGCCTGCTCTTCGGTCAAACTAGCGGCCGCCGCTTGGGACTCGGCCTGGGCTACGCTGAGTTGACGATTATTTTCCAAGTAAACACGTTCCGTTTCTTGTAAAGCAGTGCTTGCTTTGCTTATCTGCTGGTTCAATTGGGTTAGCTCCGTTTGTAGTGCTCGCCAGTCTTTAAGTTGGGCATCTAAGGCCAGTAAGCGGCCCTGTAGACGAGGACCGCGCTCACTAAACCACTGATCTTGTTGTTGGGCTTCCAACAAACCCGCGATTTGACTTTCGTACTCCAAGATACGCGACTGAACCAAGCGAATATTGCTCTTTTCGGTATCACCGTAGAGCATTTCGATTTCCTGATTCACCTGGCTTTCTTGTAATAAAAGTTCCTTCTCTTGCGATCGCAATGCTTGGAGTTCGCTTTCCGTCCGCTCCAACTCTGCCTTTGCCTCATCTACAAATGGACGAACCGGGTGATCATGAAATGGATGATCTGTGGATTGGCAAAGTGGGCAAGGATCTCCCTGTTTCAGGTTTTGGCGATCCTTCTCGTAGTTAGCAATAAGTTGCTGTTGCTGGTAAACTGCCCGGCGAAACTCCAGGTCTTTTTGTAGCGTCTCTCCAAGCTCTACGAGATTTAGCAAATCCTTATTGAAACCTTGCTGTTGCCCCAGCAAATTAGATAGTCTGGAGCTATACTGCTCTTGTTCTAGCAAACTTTTTTGATACGCTTCATCCAGACTAATGAGTTGCTGTAGCAATGCCCGTTTTTCTTGGAGGTCGATAATAGCGGTACCCAGTCGCTCTACCCCAGCCTCCTCACTGGTAGAAAAGGATTCTGGCAATCGGTTATTGAAGTCTTGTTGGAGGCTGAGTAAGATCTTTTCCTGCTGCTCGTAGGCTTGCTCCTGTGCTTTTGTCTTAGCCTGCCACTCTCCTACCGTCAAGGTGAGTTCTTCATTTCGTTGGACCAGCTTTTGCCAGCTAAGGTAGCGCTCCCGCAGCTGGCGGCGTTCTTGCTCAATGATCGGATAGATCTTTGGAAGGTCTAAATATTGTTTGTGCTCTTGCAGCCACTCTCTAGTCTGATTCCGTTCCGACGTTTCCTCCTGTAGGCTTTGCTTACTTTTTTCAAGTGCCTTCTTTTCTTGGGTTAGTTCTTGTTGGAGTTCTGCCAATCGGGCCTCTAGTTCCTCCTGTTGTTTTCGCAATTGACGGCTTTCCTCCTCCGAGCTTGTTGCTTGTTGGATGTTTTCTTGTTCCGTCTTAGCCGTAGCCCGCGCCTGCTGAAAGGCTTGTATGGCGACCTTTTCCAATTCCTCTTGCTCCTGAAAAGCCGCAGTAGTGGCACTCAGTTGTGCAGTGAGATCTTCCTCGGCTTTTAGCAATATGGTCTGCTGCTGCTGCTGAGTCTCCCAACTCTGAAACTGCGTACGATAAGGGCTTAGCTGTTTGGAACGCTCCAGGCGCTCCGTTTGAGGGGAAAACGAGGCTTGTTCTTGCTGAAGCTGCGTTAGCGCTTGGCTTAACTTCTTTACCCTTAGCTGGATATTCAACCATTGATCCAGTCGCTGCACAGATTTTTGCGCTGTCTCCACTTCTTCGCGTTGAGCTTGCGTACGCTCCTTTGCGGCAGTCACTTGCTCTTTATTTACTTCCTCCTCACCGACTAACAGCAATTGGGCTTGTTGCTCTTGTAACTGTTTGAGTGCTTGCTCTTCTTGGCGGTAGCGCTCAAAAGCTCCACTGGATAACTCCGAGTAAATTCCAGTACCAGTAATGCGCTCCAGCAGGTCGCTACGCTCTTTATCATTAGCCCTCAGGAAAGCAGCAAAATCTCCCTGTGCAAGCATAACCGAACGGGTAAATCGTTCAAAATCCAGCTTAGTAATCTTCCGCACCGTGTCTTCTACATCTCTCACCTTTTCTGCTATAGCAATAAAGGCCTGTTTATCTTCGTCCCAGCGAGCTAATTCACGCTGGGGCGCTAGTAGATTACCATCTAACTTATGCCGCGCACGGTGCATTCGCCAACTGGCCAGGTAGCGGTCTTCATCAACTAGAAACTCGACTTCTGCCTGGCACTCGGCGGTGCCGTAACTCATCACCTCCTTGTGGGCATCTTTGTCACGTGCCACCCGGCCGTAGAGCGCTAGGGTAATGGCATCAAGAATCGTGGTTTTACCAGCCCCTGTATCACCGGTAATGGCAAAAATATCTGCCTGCGATAAAGGCCCGTCCACGAAGCTAACCGTAGTCTGTAACCGTAGCGAGTTTAGATTATTGATATGTATGCGCAGAATCTGCATGTACTATTGCTCCTGTTCTTGCAACCAGTTTTGTAATTCCCGGAAGGTGGTGACTAACTCTCCCAATTGCTCCTCACCTTCAATTCCCAAGCTATGGCATTTTTGTAAAAACACATCTTCCACTTCCATTGCCTCCAGGTCTGGGCTTTCTTCCAATTGGGCCTGAATAGGTACGTAGGGACGGTTAATTCTAATCTTCACGAGTTCCAGTGGCATTTCTGCGCAGAAGTCTCGTAAAACCTGATCCAGCTGTGGAATGAAATTTTCTGATTCAACAATTACTTCTACCCAAGGGGTAAGCAGGCGCTCTTCATTAGCGGCAAAACGCTCTAGTCCTTTCTGCACTTTTTCCAGGGTACCCTGAATGGTTTTCAAACGACGAAAAGTAGGGACCGAATGGGAATCAATAGCCGTGATTTCCTTACCATCCGTTTGTAATATCCACACCTGCTTCTCGTCCTTGGTTTCACTAAAACTCAATGGGATTAGAGAACCACTGTAACGGACCCGTTCGTTTTTACCCACCAATTGTGCCCGGTGAATGTGCCCTAGCGCTACATAGTCGAAAGCGAGTGGAAACTGCCCCGCCTCCATGTTTTCCCGATTACCAAGATAGATATTATCCTGACGATCGGCGGCCACGGCACCTTTAGCGTACAAGTGTCCCATTGCAATGACGGGAACTGATCCGGCAGGCTCATCTTCCGCTAGCTGGGCCAACTGGCGATAGTGCTCGGTAAGCCCGGTTTGCAGTCGATCCTGACGACTTTGCTCTGACTCCCCTACCCTGCTCACACGCAAATCACGGTCGCGCAGAAAAGGTACTGCGGCGATAATGAGTTCTAACTCTCCCTGATCATTCTTAAGATGTAGTAATTCTTCGCCAATATCATCCGTTGCTGAGCCCAGAACATAGATATTAAAGCCCTCTAATAGTTCGCGAGGGGCATTGAGCATAGCGGGAGAATCATGGTTTCCACCAGTGATGACCACGTGGCGGCAATCCGTCTTAAGTATTTGTCGAAGAAAGTTGTAGTACAGTTGCCGGGATTGATTGGGCGGATTCCCAATATCGAAGATATCTCCGGCAACTAAGAGGACTTCGATTTGCTCTTCCTCTATCAGGTCTAACAACCACTCGAGCACGAGGCGAAACTCTTCGTGCCGGTCTAGTTGCAGGAGCCGTTGGCCAAGATGCCAGTCGGAAGTATGCAGAATCTTCATCCTGCCAAGATAGGGATTTTACCCATTCGGACAACGCTTGCAGCGTTTACCCTTTTTGTACTTCTTACAGCACTTCTTTTTGAGTTTTTTGCCTTGCACATTAGCGATGGGACAAGGAAAGCGGACCGCTTGAGTAGGATTGGTAAAGTCTGTAGGTTGTTTACTAATTGCCATGAGTACTTTGGGTGTTAGTATGAAGGCGAAGTGTTGGTAGAATTATCCACCTGATTAATCAAATAATGGAGTCGGAAATAATTTGCGGTAATCAATGCAATCTTGCGGGTCCGACAGCCGCGAGCAATCACAAGTTTTTGTCCCACTGTACTGTCATTAGTATCTTTCAACCAAAGTCCAGCCGTCCATCCTTCTTCCGTATAGACTGCCATTGGTATAGCATCAGAAATGGATGTTGCTATCTCAGCGGGGCCCATCAACATAGCGCTAGCAAAGGGTGCCAAGCGTTCCTGATCTACTTGATCCAGCTGATATTGGTAAGTCAATCTTTGCAACACGTCCTTCATATCCTAATACCTGTGGTGGTGATTGCAAAGATAACGCACTTTTCCTTATTTTGATTTAGTCTAAATAAATTTTTGATGATATTTTAACACTTTACACGCTTCATAAACGAAAAAAGCCCTCCGAAGAGGGCTTTCCTAGCGATAATTGACCACTGAATGTTAGGAACCTACCCCTTAAGGTGGGACCGTACCATCCAAGCCATCTTTTCGTGCGCTTCCATTAAGGCAGTCATGAAATCACTGGTACCGGCATCATTATGATCATTCATAGCGGCTTCCAAGTCTTGACGCAGTACTTGAATGATCATTTCGTGATCAGCTAAAACATTTTGCAACATCAAACGGTGATCACCATTCAAATGGCCACTTTCCTGTAAGCGGCTCAGATTTAGAAGATCCTGCATACTACCCGGAGCATAGTGTCCAAGGCTACGTACACGCTCAGCAATATCGTCGATCTGCACAGCAATATCATTGTACTGATCTTCAAATAGAGCGTGGAGTTGCTGAAAGTACATTCCTTCAACGTTCCAGTGGTAGTTGCGCAATTTGATGTACAAGACATGCTGGTCTGCTAGCATCTGATTGAGCATCCTCACCACTGCAGTTCGATCACCAGACTTAATGCCAATTTCAATGCCTTGGTCGGCTGAACTCGTTTTCACTTGAGTATCCATTGTTTGTGTTTTTGATGAAACAACAGCTTAAAACAGTACCTTCATAGATAAGGTTTGCGCAAAAGCACTCCAATTTCCAATTTGGAATAAGTCTAATTTTCAGTAGTAAACACAATGGCAATTCCAAACAAAATGACGGTATAGGACACCAACATTTATATTGAAATTGCCATCGTTTATCACGCCGATTCCTCGGTCGACTTACTGCTTAATAAAACGGCGAACATCCCATCCTTCTTCGCCTTCTACTCGGAGGATGTAGCTCCCCATTGGCAGGTTGCGCACAGAAATGGTATTGGTCCCGTTCTGTAGTTCGTATTGACCGATCATTCTTCCGTCCATTTGGAAAATGGCGGCTTGCGCATTAGCATCCGCAGCCCAATCCAACTGAATAAAATTGGTGCTTGGATTTGGGAAGACCTTAAAGCCATAATCAACTCGCTGATCAACCACACTTGTTGGTGTACCAGCCGTGATGATATTGTCGACACAAACGTAAGCCGGCGTGTTCATGCCAAATTGCCCAACATCAGAGGAGCTCAAGCTCAATAGTATTCGATCTACATTACCTAGCGGCAATAAATCTATATACGACCATTCGGTAATAATGTAGTCCTGACTGTTGTCCTCAAAACGATAGTCAGCTAAATAGAATTCTACTGAATCAGTGATTTCGCCATTGAGTTCACCTTTGATAGTAAGCAGGAAGAAGTCGGGATCATTGCCGTCTTCTCCGCCAAACTTTTTAGCAACAGTATCTCCATCTCGCATCGACAGATAGGCGTAGGTCCCATTATTCACGTACATCCCGGTCACTGGTTCTCCTACTGCTTCGCCCGTTAACTCGATCGGCACTGGAGAGAAAGCAAAGGTGACACCGTAGGTGCTACTACCATCAAAACCGGCTCCGCTGCTGCTGGAATACTGGTTCATAAAGCCCGGAGTCTCCGTATCGGTAGTGGCGGAAATAGCCCAACCGGACCAGGAATCGTAGTTTTCGTTGTAATCGTTAAACAAGGCTACATTTCCCGTAGAGAAAGTGTCATTGGCCGCCTGATTCAAGAACTGACCTTCCATCAGGTTAAATTCTTCAAAATCAACGGTGACTTGCGCTGTTAGCAGCACGCTAGAAAGAAGAAAGAGTAAAAGTAGATTGTTCTTCATAATTCAATTTTTAATTATGGGTGGATTGTGACGCGGTAGCCCATTGACCATTGTTGGCCTGGCATCGGGCGTCGTTCGATAATTCGATATTGGGTATTCCACAGATTGTTGACCCGTAGAAAAATGTGATTACCTGTATTGTTTGGTGGGCGATATTCCAACTGCACCTCCCCTAAATCGTAGCCCTCCAAATCATCATTTATTCCTGCACTTTCACTGACGAAGCGGTGCGTATAGCTCAACTGTAGCATTTCATACTGCAGCTTAAGCTGAACAAACCCTTGGTGTTCGGGGGTGTACCAGAGTTGCTCCCCGGCGTCAATAGAGGGGTTGACCACCGCCACCTGATAAGTAGAGCGCGTCCACTGATAATTGGTCCGGAACATACCACCTAACCTTCCCCATTGGAAAGGCTGATCTAGTCTGACTTGAGCCCCCCTACTCCACACCTCAGTTACGTTCTGTGCCGACCACCCAGGGCGATCATCTCGCTGCGCCCACTGGATCCAATTATCGACATTACGATTAAATAGTTCTAGGCGAATTTGTCCTCCGCGCTTATTCCAGGATTTGCGCACATTTAGGCTTTGCCCTAAAGAACTTTCTGCTCTCAGTTGTGGACTCCCCCCAGGAATCCACAGTAAATCGTTCAGGGTGGGAATTCTAAAATGCCGGTGTACGCTCAGCTGCCAAGAAAAGTCGGCCCGATCTCTGCCCATCTCCGTGCGCCAACCATAGGCTGCTCGCTGGCCCTGAGTGAATTGTGCTTCTCCATTCACTGAAAATTTTAAAGTCTTCGCAAACTGATGTACGATAGACTGCCCAAGGTAGAGTAAATCCTGTTGACCGCGTTCAGCGTAGCCATTGGCAACCGCAGTAGTGCGCTGAGCACGTAGGCTCGTTTCTATTGTCGTGTTTTGACCAATGCTTGCCTGCCTTTTCGTTTGTAGTATCCAGCTTCTGAAATCACTAGGGGCTTCGAGCAGGATGGTGGGGTCTGCATAGAAAATATCCTCTCGCAAGTGCGCCAGGCTGGTTTGCCAAACGGCCTTACGCCCCAATATTTTCCAGCGAAGCTGCTGGCGATAGACCTCGTCCTTTTGGTATGCCAAACTACTCGTTGCTACGCTGGTTGGCGGAAGCTGACGATGAGTAGCTTGCTGCCAGAGGTGAAGTTCAAATTGATGCTTAGCGGATAATTGAAAAAAGAGTGATTGCTGAAAAACTTGCTGCTCCAGCTCCGCATTAGTCTGCCTTTTTTCTGGCACATTGGGGTTCAACTGAAAAGGAAAGTCGTTGCGAGCTTTATCCAGTTGCGTACTGAGCTTAAATCTTAAACGGCTACCTCCCTGGACAGCAAATGACTTTTGGAACTGTCCAAAACTGCCTACCGTAAAACCATCTAAGATAAGTAAGCCGGTATCCGGTCTATTGGTCCGAAGAAATAGATTTCCACCAATTGCCTGGTTATAATTGATGCCCACCTCATCCAATTGTACCACTGGTAGCAGGGAAAGGTCCAAAAGGCCAAGCATCGGACTTTGAATGGGAATATCGTTCCAGGAAATCGAGGTTTGACTAGCCGCAGCTCCTCTAACGTTTGCGGTAGCTAAACTACCTAAGCCGTAAGTTTTTACAAATAATAAACCTTCGTCCTGCAAGGCCTCCGCCAAACTGAAGTACTTACCACTGTGTAGCTGTTCTGTTGATACTAGCTGCTCTTCTAAAGAGACCGGCCTCAAAGCCGTATCACGTACCACCACCTGTGATAACTCCAAAGTGGTATCAAGCACCTGAGCCAGCGCACAGTGCCCAAGAACAAACCAAGAAACTGCCAAGAGTAAGTACTTTCGCAAAACTTCGTTGTTTCCTAAGGAGAGAAGAGAATAAAGGAAACCCGGCCAGCTAGCGACAGCAAGAACGACTTCTTACCGCCGGATTGCCGACTGTAACAGTTTTGCAACTATTGGTTCCTCTTTCCTTTTCCTCCGAAAGGCGTGGAAGAATATCGCGCAACAAGGCAGGTCTTCTGGCTCGCTTCCTGATTAAGCCGCCTTCCCGGAAATTCCCAGTGGCATTCTGGCTTATCAGATCAAATGAAGCATACAGCAGCGGGGACTGCTCCGGATTCGCACCGGATTCCCTTTTAAAGCAAGTCTTACCAAAGCAAGCTTGCTACCTGTTTGCACCGCAAAGGTAGTACTTTGCCCGAGAATCTATTGCTCAAAAGCGAACTGGATAATGTTGGCCCCCATGCGTAGCGCCTGCTGACGCACTTCTTCGGGGTCCTTATGGACAGCAGGATCTTCCCAGCCATCTCCCAGGTCGCATTCATAGGTATAGAAGCACACCAGGCGACCTTCGCAGATGAGGCCAAAGCCGCGGGGTGCATCACCGTCGTGCTCGTGCACCTTGGGAAGTCCGCTATTGAAGTCAAAGCGTTGATGGTAAATGGGATGCTCGAAGGGTAGTTCTATGAAATCTAGTTCTGGGAACACCTTCTTCATGGCAGTACGGACAAAGGGGTCCATACCGTAATTGTCATCAATATGCAGAAAGCCGCCCGCTAAAAGGTAGTTGCGTAGATTATCGGCTTCGCCATCAGAAAAGACGACGTTGCCGTGTCCCGTCATGTGAATCCAGGGATAGTTAAACAATTCCGCACTGCCTACCTCCACTACTGCGTATTCGCTAGCGTTGAAGTTAGTGTTGAGCGCATTGTTGCAAAAAGCGGCTAGATTAGGTAAAGCGGTTGGGTTTGAATACCAATCGCCTCCTCCGCGGTATTTCATTAAGCCTAACTTCATTGGAGCAGTCGGTGGAGCCATACTGGAAGCCGTTAAAGCACCAATGACCAAAAAGAGGAGCAATAATCGTTGCATAAGTCTATCTACTTCTTATTCAGTTCTTGTAATAAAGCTATGGCTTGCGTAGCCACTACAGCAGCTGTTTCAGTTCGCAGCCGATTGGGGCCAAGGGTTATCGGCAAGCATCCAGCATTCCGCGCCGCTTCCACTTCTTCAGCGGTAAAATCGCCCTCAGGGCCAATCAATACCAGAACGTGGGCACTGGAGTGGAAGTTGTCGATCAATGGAGAATTGATGCTATCATCGCACCAGCCGATGTAGGCAAAGGTTTGCGCTTTAACATTGGCCAAGACATCTTTAATTGGCGTAAACGGCAGCAAAGTGGGTTTCCACGCTTGCAGGCTTTGCTTCATCGCAGATACCAGTACCTTTTCGTAGCGGTCCAGTCGAATTTTTGGACGTTCCGTTCTTTTGCATTGCAAAGGAATAATCTGATCGACCCCAATTTCAGTAGCCTTTTCCAGAAACCACTCAAAACGATCGTTGCTCTTGGTTGGTGAAACAGCCAAGGTCAACTGATAGTCTGCTCTTTGATTCTCCCGACGGGTACATTTTGCATTGACCGTACACGATCGCTTCGTCGTTTCAACAATCTCTGCCTGGTACCAGCCACCCTTCCCATCCACAATATCAAGCACCTCTCCTACCCGCTTGCGCAGTACTTGCACAGCGTGACGAGCTTCCTCTGCGGGGAGTTCAAAAAGGCCTTCTTCGAGCTGTGGGACAAAAAACAATTGCATAGCGCACAAAACTAAAGAATTAATCAAAAAGGAATACCTTTGTCGCCTTTGGAGCGAAAACCTGTGGGTGAGTCGCGCTCGTGAACAACATTTGCCCGCAAACCGGTGTTTTACACTCCGATTCAATGACTGTAGTAACAGATTCATATCTACCATAGCGTATGGATATTTTGATTATGGCCGGGCAGCTGATGCTTAGCCTTTCTATTTTGATTGTTTTACACGAGGGAGGGCACTTCTTCCCCGCACGACTCTTTAACACCCGCGTTGAAAAATTCTACCTGTTCTTCGATCCCGGCTTTTCTTTATTCAAGAAGCAAATTGGTGAGACAGAATACGGTATTGGTTGGTTGCCGCTAGGAGGTTATGTGAAGATCAGCGGCATGATTGACGAGAGCTTCGATACCGAGCAAATGGAACAGGAGCCACAGGAATGGGAGTTTAGATCCAAACCAGCCTGGCAACGCTTGATTATCATGCTAGGCGGTGTGACTGTTAACTTTATTCTTGGTTTGCTCATCTTCGGCTTCGTGCTTTGGTATTATGGTCAGGAATACATTCCTAACGAGCGCGTTGAATATGGCATATTCGTAGACTCACTCGGACAGGAAATTGGCCTACAGAATGGCGATCATGTCCTTTCCATCAATGGAAAAGATTTCGAAAAATTCAATAGCCGTACTCTACTTCGCGAAATTGTCATCAACGATGCCCGCAATATGCAGGTGCGCCGTAATGGTGAAATCGTCGACATCGAAATTGATAAGAAATGGACCGGCATTCTCTCGGCTTATAAGAACAAGGGCGCAATGCTCTTCGCTCCGCGACTGCCTTTTGTGGCCGCTGCCTTTAGCGATGAGTCTCCGGCCAAGGAAGCGGGAATGGTAGAAAAGGATAGCATTATAGCTTTAAACGGCACCCCTACCCCATTCTATTCCGATTTCGTAGAAGAAATAAAGCAGTACAAAGGAAAAGAGGTGACGGTTTCACTCGTAAGAGAAGGCGAGCCCATGGATCTTACGATGACCACCACTGAGGAAGGTAGAATTGGCGTGGCACGGGCTAATCCAACGTACTTCTTTGGTACAGAGCGCGAAGAATTCACCTTTGCAGAAGCAATGCCAGCGGGTGCTGTACTGGGTTGGACGACGCTAACGGATCAACTAAAGGCCTTCGGGCGGATGTTCAGCGGAGATATCAAAGTGACAGAAAGTCTGGGCGGATTTGCCTCAATTGGCTCGATGTTCGGTGCCTCTTGGAACTGGGAACGCTTCTGGACAATGACCGCTATCCTATCGCTGATTTTAGCGTTCATGAACCTACTACCTATTCCGGCGCTTGACGGTGGCCACGTTGTGTTTCTGCTTTACGAGGTAGTTTCTGGCCGTAAGCCGAGTGATAAGTTCTTGGAGTACGCTACCATCGTAGGCTTCATTATTGTACTGGGGCTAGTTGTCTTGGCCAATGGCTTAGATATCAAACGGATGCTCTTCAACGGCTAGTAGTTAGCACGCACAAAAGGCTTTAACCGCAGCTGCAATTTCGGGAAAGAACTGGCGAAACTCCTTCGTCAGTTCTTTTTCGTTTTCCTCCAGACTAATCAGGACGTTTTCTAGCGCTGCCGGTTTTGAGACCCGTCTCTGCAAGCGACTAAAGGTGAAGGCAATGCCATCTTCAGTACCGTAGCGTACCAACCAATTATCAGCGATCATACGGGGCACGACGCTGTGTAAACGCTCCGGCATTTTTGGAAGATGGGAGATGAGTGTCTCGTAAGTGCGATCAGCAAAATCCTGCAGTCTCCCAGGACCCAAGTCCGCCCAATTATTAGCGAGGATATAATCGTACAGGACATCCACTACTACTCCCGCGTATTTACCGTGCCTTGGATGTAATCGTTTAGTGCCTTGCCGCACCACAGGGTGGGCATCAGTGAAGGTGTCAATATGACGATGTAAGCGGATACCCTGTTGAATTCCGGGGGTAAAATTCGGTAACTCCCGGTTTTTGATAAAGTCCCCCAGGAAGTTGCCGACCATCAGCTCCTCCTCTTCGCAGGACAACAACATATGCGCTAGGAAATTCATGGTGGCAAGGTAAGTTTTTTTGGGTTGGTGATTTGTCCTTGACCAACACAATTCATCGGGTTGCGACACGGAATGAACAGTTGGTGGATTCTATTGATTCAACTAACTCATCTCCTTCAACCAATGTGCCCCCTTGCGGGAAAAGGTATATTTAAAATGACTTTAGCTGCGAGCGCAGTATTTTCTTAATTGCGAAGTCCGCAAAACAGGATAATCCTTGTATCTTCGCGCCCGCAAAAAATACTTCCATGGGACTTCAATGTGGTATCGTTGGTCTACCCAACGTCGGAAAATCTACCCTGTTTAACGCGCTTACTTCCGCTAAGGCTCTAGCGGCGAACTATCCTTTTGCTACCAAAGACCCTAATGTTGGGGTGATTACGGTACCGGATGATCGGCTCGATAAGTTGACGGACCTGGTCAATCCTAAGAAGACGATTCCTACTACTGTAGATATCGTTGATATTGCTGGTTTGATCAAGGGCGCCAGCAAAGGAGAAGGCCTAGGCAATCAGTTTTTGGGTAATATCCGTGAGGTAGACGCCATTTTGCACGTAGTCCGCTGTTTTGAGGACGATAACGTAGTGCACGTAGACGGCAGTGTTGATCCTGTTCGCGACAAAGACATCATCGACACGGAGCTCATCTTTAAGGACATTGAAACCGCTGAAAAGCGCGTGGATAAGCTGCGCAAAGCTGCCAAGAGTGGCGAAAAGGAAGCCAAGCGTGCCGTAGAAATGGGAGAAGCGATCCTGACCCACTTGGAAGCCGGCAAGCCTGCCCGGAGTCTAGACTTGGACGACGACGGCATGGCTCTGCTCAAGGAGATGATGCTACTGACCGCTAAGCCCATCCTTTACGTCTGTAACGTAGATATGGATTCAACCGAAGCTGGCAATGCGCACACCGAGGCATTCAAGGCTGCAGTAGCTGATGAGAATGCAGAGGTACTTTACATTTCTGCCTCTATCGAAGCTGATATTGCCGAGCTAGACACCAAGGAAGAGCGCATGGAATTCATCGAAGAAATGGGACTCACAGAACCTGGGGTGAATCGTGTAATCCGCGGTGCTTACGCTCTCCTTAAGCTCATCACCTATTTCACAGCCGGTGAAAAAGAAGTGCGTGCCTGGACCATCGTAGAGGGTACTAAGGCCCCTGGTGCAGCTGGTGTAATT
>JBCBWU010000063.1:0-33674 GCA_039816955.1 Bacteroidota bacterium | reverse complement strand
TCGCCCCGCTAAACTCGCTCCGCTCAAACAGTACCGGGGCAGGCCTCCCGCCCTTCATAACGTTTACATTCTAACGTGGGACAGGTAATAAAACAAACCCAATAATCGCGTCGCTACGTGTTTTGCTGGGTGCCATAACCAAATTCATATTATCAGCTAAGGCCAAAGCGCAGGCGGATTAACTCAACCAATTCAACCAATTCAACCAAATTCACTAATTCAACCAAATCTAACCCTACAACCGATCCGTCCTAAACCGCATCTTCAACTCCCGTACTACCCGGCGGTAGCGCCGCACCGTTTTACGATCCACGTCCGGCCCGAGCTGCACGTAACGATTACCTACCATGTACATGCCATCCCAGTCTCCTGGACGAATTTCGAAACGACGGTTTCGCTGCTTCTGCACGTCAATAGGAGCAACCGGAGTATTCACACTTACCCTCCTTAGTTCCTGTGTTGTGGTTTTGTCCGTTAGCTCGGAACGCTGGAATTGGCGACGGAGCGCTAGTAGGCCTTGATTGCGAACCACGCCGCCTCCTTTGCCACCTTTACCCCGTTCGGTACTGGGGTTACTACCACTCTTGCTACCCGATTTTGGTGCCTTTTCACTGGTAGCGATCTCAACTGCTGCTGCGGCTATCCCACCCGATAATGTGAAACTACTTTCGGCAAAAGCCCCTCCGTCATTGCCAAATGCCTGTTCCAGGTCTAGTGTTCGGTCGCCTGGAGTGAGTACGATACCTTGGGCCATAGCTCTTGTAGCAGCTAGCTGTTGCCCGGCGTAGGGGCGTCCACGATCAAGTAAGTAGGAAGAAAACTGTGGCTGATCATCTTGTTCAGCATTAATGTTCAACCAGAAAGCATCCGCTGAATCATAGTAACTGCCATTGAGGTAGTACAAGCCACTTTCTTGATCGATACTTCGGCCTTGGAATCCCGGATGCGTCGGGAAATTAGCCTTTTCTTCCGTTACAAATGGACTGCCAAACGGTAGGAAGGCTTGCTGTAAAACCAGCTCCCCGTCCGTATCACTGATCAGCAAGACGTCGTTGAATGGGTTATGGTGGTAATAGAACATCTCCCGTTCCGGTGTTTGCAATGGATTGGTATAGCCATATCCGGCCAAAGCATCATCCGGTG
The DNA here is from genome assembly GCA_039816955.1 of Bacteroidota bacterium. Taxonomy (GTDB): domain Bacteria; phylum Bacteroidota; class Bacteroidia; order Chitinophagales; family Saprospiraceae; genus Lewinella. The sequence goes on along the minus strand of JBCBWU010000063.1, from coordinate 32,531 downwards.
TAGTAGGGGCAGCATACCAAACGGGATGTCCCGGAGGACCGTTCGGATCTGGTGGCCCTTCTGGTGCTGGCCAACCCGGAGGTGGTAGAAGACGTGGATCACTATCACCCAGTTGCGGTAGCACTACCGGATCATCACCATTGTCCAGATAGAAGAATGGCAAAGAAGGGTGTCCCGGCGGTACGCCTAAGTCCTCAGTGAAGTTGACCAATAGCTCCCTCAAGCGACGTAGACGATCACTTAGGTCAATGTTGCCCGCCGTAATCTGCTGTGCCGGTGGTAGCAACTGACTGGCAAAATAGCCGGTGCCTTTTTTGGTCAGGATCCGTTGGTTATTCAAATAATAGTGCTTGATGAAGCTGTCAGCCTGTACTTCCAATAATGGACTCACGTATAAGGTGAAATCTCGATCTCCGTGATTGACACCGCCCAGTGGCGTAGCGTCCAGGGATACCCCAGAACCTGGCCCGTGACTGCGAATAGCACGACGGCCATCAGCCCCGTAGGAATAGCGACTGATGTAACCATCCTGAGCGTGGGCGACCAGACGGCCCTCCTCGTCGTATTGACTGATTTGTAAGTTATCACCTTGCTGGCGAATCTGGCGTTGCCCTTCCGGACTGGCTTCCAATTGTGAATCGCCAATTTCGGAGGCAAAGTGCAGTGGCGTAGCATCGTACTGATAATCGTGCAGTAGGGTAGTGGTGTCACTACTTTCTGCCCCAGCTCGAATTCGCTCCACGTACTGCAAGACAGGATTGAACAAGTCGTCATACTCCATCTGCAAATGATAGGTATGCGTTTCGTTCGGCGCTAGCCATTCTCCCAGGGCCTCTTCCAGTCGGTAAGCCGCATCATAGCTGAAGCTCTGCTGTTGACCACGGGCACCGCTGCTTTCATTGGTTGGTGTTGCGTCATTGATCTGCGTCAGATTGCCAATTGCATCGTAGGTGTAATCCTGCTGGATGCGTAGGGCATTATTACCCAGTTGGCTATCGAAGCGCTGATAACGGTTTTGGATCGGATCTTTTTCAAAACGTAATTCATCACCGTTTCCGTAAACGAGCCTTGCCCGATCCCCAAATTTGTCGTAGCTGCAGTTGCGGACGTATTGGTAGAACTGCCCTTCTTTTTCTCCTTCCAGGCCATTAATGCGGCCACTGCGATCAAATTGATACGTGATCAGTTCGCCATCGGGATAATAGAGTTGTTTCAGGCGCCCCCAACTGTCGTATTCGTATTCACTGACGAAAGTAGGAAGCTCAATCTCGTTGACAATCAGGGTGCGAACGACCTTTTTGACTTCCCCACTCTGATCGTACCAGGTTTCTTGCGCACCGCTGGCATCTTCTACTAGATAAACTCGTCCGGCCCGGAAGTCCGTAGCGCTGGTATCTCCCCAGGTATAGCGTACCTGGTTCTGAGGATTAAAGGGGTAGTCGATTTGTACCAAGCGCTCAAAGTCATATTTGTAGTTGATTTGCGCGCCTTCTACCGCTCGCGATCGGATGCTTGGCGTGACCTTACTCAGGAGATTGCCGGCCGCATCGTATTTATACTCAAAGTGACCGCCGTCGGGGTGGTACAGGTTGATTAAGCGGCCCAGCATGTCCAGGTCGTATCTGGTGCTGTTCCCTGCCGCATCAATCACGGCGGTTTGTTCACCTAGAGCATTGAGTTGGTATTCCGTCCAAATCAAACCGTTAGGGCCGGTATGTGCTTCTGCTAGCAATCGGGAGCGGGTATCCAGATAGTACTGATGCTCCCCACTCAGCGGATCTACCAGTGTAGTCACTTGACAATTAACACCACTTGGGGTGGTGCCAAAATTGTAGCTGAAGGTATAGGTACTACCATCCGGCATGGTCCTACTCAGCGGACGATCCAGCGCATCATAGGTGTACCGACTTGGCGTGACAGGATCCGGACTAGCTTGATAATTACCGCCTGTGTTAGCGATTAGGCGCGGATAGTGCTGAGCTACCGTTCGCTCAAAGGCATCCGTAGCTACTATGCCGGATACCTGCCATTGCACACTCGGTAAAGCAGTAGGCGTTTCACTTGCCTCCGTGGTTTGTTGTTGCTGCTGTAAGATACCGTCGCTATCAATGTAGGTGTAGGTTTCGAGTGCCTCATTGTGCTCCGGATCCCAACGCTCTTCGTGTAGCCTTGCACCCTCACTTAGTTGATACTGGTAGCGGTAAGAGTATTCCGCATCATCCAAAGCTTCACCAGGGAGTAGCATGGTTTCGGGACGGCCAAAATTATCCAAGGTAAAAGTACTTGGGCGCTCGTATTCATCCACCTCATTTAGCGCTAGGCCATAGCGACTGTCAAAACTACGTTGCTTGCTGAGGCCATAACTGTCTGTTTCTTGAATGGCATAAGTGTGTAGCTCATCATCGTAGGTGTAGGTGTAGGTCAGGCGCTCTCCGGCAGCGTTTGCTGGTCGGATAATGCGAGTCGTATTTCCAAATTCATCGTACTCGTACTCGTAGGTGGCGCGGCTAGAATTGTCGATTTGGTAGTGAATGCGCTCCGCCACACCACCGGCGTTGATCTCCGCATTGCGTGAACGTACAATTCCGTTAGCGTCACGAATAACGATAGAGTCGCGGGTGGATAGTTGATAGGTTTCCGGTAGGTACTGATAACTCATCCGAATGTCTACCAATTCATCTTCGTGACCTCCACCTAAGTCTAGCAGCCGGGTTAGGTTGCCAAACTCATCGTAGGTGAATCTTTGATTTCCGTTCAGCCCCAAGCTGCCATCAGCGCTGTAGTATTTGTTGCTTTGCTGCACCAGGGCCGGAAAGACGCTTAAGGCCGAACTGCTCAGCTGTGCGGGCAATAGTGGGGTGTTGGTATTGGCATCGCGCAGTTCGTAGGTGTATTCTTTAGCGTGTAAGGTTTGGTCTGTGGCATCCGCCCAACGTTCTTCCAGCAATAGCCCTTGTTCGTAGTAGTTCGCGTTGGCAAAGGATTGTGTGTAAGTACGGTAAGGAGTATCTCCATCTTGGGTGTCTAGGTCAGTTTCTATTACGGTAGTAAAACCAAAGAAAGCACGTTCGTGGCGCTCGTGCAGTCCGCCTGCGTAGGTGTAGGATTTTTTGCTCAGCTTATCGCTCTCACCTGCCAATACCGTCCGGTGTTCTACTTCTTCGAGCGCCCAAATGCTATAAGGTTGCTCGTAGGAGTTGCCAACTGGTGTATAGTCCATTGTAATACTCCCGCCCAGGGGACGACTGACCTGCCGTAAGAGGTTGGTGCGACCGATAGTGGATGTTTGCACGGATAAATCGCTGTCATTGGTAGAACGTAGTATATCAGGGAAACCATCGCCGTTTACATCGTCCAGTTGCTGAATCTGGCGACTTACTCCACGTCCAACTGAGGTGCTAGGATTAATGCAAACCTTTACAAAAAGGATGGGGATACAAACAGTAAAAGCGGCATTGACGGATTCACCAGTAGCGGAGCCTTCGTCTAGTTGGCTGAGTTGATTCCAAGGAATAGGGTTGCCAAATCCAGTGCCCGTATTCAAGCGAACAGTAGTAGGGTCTCCTACGAAAACGATATCTGGTAAACCATCCCCATTAACATCTTCCAGGCTCTCGGTGGTGAAATTATCGGTGCGAGTGATGCTGATACCGCCGGCAATACTACCATTGAAAAGACTAATACCCAGTCCACCACCACCATCAATGCTGTAGCCCACTTGTATCTGCTCAAAGTCCCAGGGCTCAAAAGCCCCAAAACTGTAGCCATAATTTAGCGCCACTTGGGCATCATTGTTATCATGTATACGCACCTTATCCATCAGGCCGTCACCGTTGATATCTGTCCAAGAGTGTTCCGCGTGATCATTGTCGTCGCTGAAGGTGCCACTGATGCCTACCGCATCTCCGGCGGTGTTACCGGCGTTCTTCGCGTTTTTGCTCATTTTACTTGAGCGCCGCTTGGCTTTGCCCGAACGTTTATTGCTACCACCACCTTTAGGTTCGCCGCTATTGCTCGGGCGGGAGGTCACGAAAGAACCACCCAGCGTAAATCCGGTAGCTTCACTTTTGGCTTCGTGGTGCCCGGGTAAGGGGTGGTTGATCACTTCCTCACCATAACCACCTTGGATATTGGTGTACTGTATCGATGCGCCGGAAATGATATCCGGATAACGATCACCGTTGAAGTCCATCACATCCATGGTTACTTGTGATTCCACCCAGGTCTGACTGGCGGTGCCCGTTACTACGGAAAACCCAAGGCCGCCCGCAATACTATGTTCAGTGGTTTCAGTTACCCGGTTAGGGGCGGTCAGGCCTTCGCCGGAACCAGCAGGTGGCAAGGGCAGAATATTGTCATCCCCCAAGCGCGAGCTGCTCACCATTTCTGCACTTACAAAAGTAAAGTTGTCATAACCCAGATAGCACTGGGTCTTGGCATCCGGAAGCATGGTTAGAAACGGAGCTGTGGTAGGATCGAATAATCCTTCCAATTCATCAGGATCGTCCGAAATTTCGCCGGGGTCTTCGGCATTTTCGTCCAGCATCAGGACCGTTTCATCAATGGGCAAATCGGCATTGGCGCGGTTGCCATTGTATTCAAACTGCCCCCAGTGACGGTACATCGGTCCAAAGATGATATCGTCTGGATTGATGGGAGAGTGGTAGCCAATTTCCAATCGTTCGCTCACTTCTTCCCCGTTCTCCATACGGAAGCGCTGTACACCCGCACTTTCTACCAGATTGGCGTTTTCCCACTCAAAGAAATGGTACTCAATGTAGATCGTATCACCCGCCACCAATTCTACCTCCAGGGGCGTAGCATCACCTTGGTCATCAGCCGAAAAACTGGTCTTGTACAGGATACTATCCCCCTTCACAGATAAAGTGACTCTGCTATCGGTAACTCCTCCCGCAAACGTAATATCAGGTTCCAGGCGAAAACTGGTGCTATCGGTAATGACCTCCATGCTACTGTATACCCAGGGGGTATTGTACATTTTGTGATCGACCGTAGGGCAGTACGTGAAAATGGGCACACCGTCTTGATCAAAGACTTCCAGGTCAGGTGAGCTGAGGTAGTACACATCAGGGACCCAGCTTACAGCTTGCCAATCAATTTGGGTGTCGGAGTTGATGCGGAATAGGAGTGCATCATCCTCTTGTACTGGGTAATCAACCTCTAGGGGAATGGAAGCAATAGAGTCTGCCGGCAGCGTATCACGGTGCACCACTTGCAGGCTGGGAAGTCCGCCCTCATCGCGTATTAAGAGGATAGCAAACTCAAGATCATCACTTGTCCGTTCCTTGGTGTAAGTGCCGCTGATGCGAATTTCACCATTTAGTGGTAGTCCTACTTCTTGCTCCGCGCTTAGGAGGAAATCCTCTGAGGCCTGGTAACGAGCAATATCCAGGTCGTTCGCGTCTATAGTTTCGAAAGCTTGTAAGCCATCCGTATAGGTAATCGTTGGAGCCCAATTGACTTGGTCATTGGCACCATCAAAGACGGACTGCACCCGGAAATAAATTCGATCTCCTTTATCAACGTTCAAAGAACCGACTCCCGTCGGTTCGAAGATAGTGTAGTCATCCGCCCCAATCTCAAGCGACCAAACTTCCAGTGCACCCACTTGAATAGCCACCCGTACTCCATCATCAGATTGGTAGGACTGGGCCATAGGATCAGTAGGCTCGGCCAGTTGTACGGGTGCTTCAATTTGTACGGTGCCCGCTGCTGGCGCTTCCCACATACGGATCACATCCTGTAGTGGGTATTGATCGATGCGGTCTTCCAGTTCCTGTGGATCAACCTCAAAAAGGCTATCATCTAGTTCGCTGCCGGGTTGGATGGGGCTGGGCGTATCGCCGCTATTGGTGGTGAAGGTAGGATCGCCATTGGCGTCCAAATGATTGAACCATACGGTGCCATTTTGTGCGATGTCCAGCAAGCCGTCTCCATTGAAGTCGGTGAAGTAGGTGTTGTTGGTTGTCTTGGCATCAGTGAATTCGTAGCCAACGTAGGCAAAGGGAGGATTCCCTTCGGCACCAAAGGAATTGGAACTGGTAGAAGCAGTGCTGAACTGACTAACACCATGAATGGGACGTTCTTCGCCGAATGCTTGTAGCCCACCTGGTACGCTACGATTTGGGCGGTAGTGTAGGCTGCCACCTTTCCGATAGACCTTGTCGGGAAGACCGTCACTATTGATATCGACTAGCGCAATCAGGCCCTCGTCGCTGCTGTTACCGTAGGCGTAAGTGCCACCGGCAGTTTTGTCTTTTGAGAATAATAGGAAGTCGTTTGGTCCTACCGTTGCCGCTCCACCCACATTGAAGTTATCAGATGCGGAGCCCCCAAGAATAGAGGTTTCGCCGTTCATGCCTGGAATTGGGTTTAGGATACTTCCTCGGATATTGTCGTCCGGCACGTCCCAAGGGGTGGACGAATTGTAGGGCTGGTAGCTGCCGCCTTGCCGCACATCATCATAGTAGCTAAAGTTGTGCTCGTAAAAATCGGTGCCAGCGCCATTTTCTTCCGTTACGCTTTGTAGGAGGGTTTTGCTAAACGCACCCAGGGCGTATTCCAAGCGGTAAGCCCGGATGAGTTCTCCATTGTAGCTGATTTCCACTCTACGCAAGAGATCCGCTTGTACCTGCTTGAGTCCTAAACGACAATCGATGGTTTTATCCACCCGTAATGATTCACCCAGCTCCCGATCGCGGATAAAGTCGATGCGAAAGGGCCCTTCCACTGCATTGTGACCAGTGTACGTGATATAGTCTGGATAGAGTGCTATGCCCGCGGTACCATTGGCGTTTCCGCTGTCGCTAACCTGATTGTAGTAATAGCGGATTTGATTGCCATCCGTATCGATAATTTGCGTGAGCGCCCAGTGGATGATGGCTCCACCAGATTGTCTGAGGACCGCATTTTCAACTAATCCTAAATCAGGACGGGCACCATAGAAGTAGCGAGTACCATCTTTGTCGGTTACTTCCCACCAGTAATTGCTGATTTGATCACCATGCCGGATAATACGCTCAAAAGCACTTTCAATGCGTGGGTAGAACTGCGCATCTGCGGTGCGTGCTCGTTCTTCTCCGCGGTGTGCCAAGGGATAGAGCGCCTGGCCGGCATAGAGGTAAGATTCGGTTTCAATGCTATTGCTATAGCGCGGAACGCCCCAGCGGGAGTCGATGGTGATGGAGGGAAGGTCCAGATTCCAGCCCAGTCCCAGCCAACTGTTGCTGCCGTCACTATCATAAGTGATGTTCAGATCTGGTTGTACGCCTTTTCTGCCGGGCGGCAAGGTCAAAGGGTAGGAGAGGGCCGCTGTGCCTCGGTTATTGGCTTGTGGTGGCTCAATAAAAGTAATGCCGTCTATGGCGGTTGGCTTATCATTTTGGCCGTACAGGCTACTGGCCAACAGTAGTGTTAGGAGTAGGATACGTAGATTCACTGTACGACGATTTTTTGGGTGAAGGTTTGGGTGTTAGTGCGGAGGGTAAGCCAGTAAGTGCCGGCCATCAGCGGAGCTTCCTCTGCGGCGAAGTAGGTGTTGTAGCTGTATTGCCGCTCCCAGTATTGCTGCCCCTTAGCACTGGTGAGGCTGGCGGTTAGGCTGGTTTGTTCTTCTAATCGCAATTGCCATTGCCAGTTTTGTTGGTGTTGGAGCGGATTGGGGTACACCCGCAGGTCAGCACTGTGTACCTGCGCGTTAGCTCTTAAGCGGCGAGCCAGGGTAAAATGAAACTGTGATCCATTGGGCCAGTTGATATTCGCAAAGCGACCAAAGCGGCCCTTTAGGAGTTCGGTTTGCGGATAGGTTTCTACCTCTTCCCAGGGGAAGTTGCTGGCGTTTCCGTTAAGGGCAATGATTTGGTACTCATAAGCATCCGTATCCGTTCCTAACCAACGGCCTAAATCCATCTGGATATCCATGGGGTAGTCAGTAATGGTCCCCGTTACTTCTGCGCGCCAGTGACGATTGAGAATTTCCCAATCGTTTTCGGTAGCGTGTGCTTGCCAGTCCATTCCTTCATTATTATCTCCAATCAGTAGGAAAGTTTGGTCGGGGAGGTTCAAGTTGCGAATACCATTGTGCTGGGGCGCCTCAGAAAGTTTTACTGTCAATAATTGGGGTGCTTCCGCCGCGCAGCTATGGCCTTGTTCCCAGTTGCTACCTTGATCGCGGCCTAAGCCGAAGACCCGATAGTGGTAGTCTTCGTTCTTTTGAGCTTCCCAGAGTACCAGGCCCGTGCTGCTCAGATAATCGGTTCCTTTTCCAGAAATGCCTAAAGTGGTGCCATACTTGAGGGCGAGATAGCTTTCCACCCGAGCTTGTTCTTTAGCAGCCAATACTTTGGGGAAGATGATAAACTCGGCTAGAGGAGCGGACCACCTACTAGCGGGGATAGAAGCTGGTGTAGTGAGCTGCCCCAGTGCAAAGGTCTTTGCCTGATCACTGGTCGACTGCCCTTCGGCGTGCTGGTAGGTTTGAAGCCGTATCCCAGGGCGCTGATCAATGAAGTTAAGATACTTTCTTTCTGCTAAGTCTGCTAGTCGCTTATTCGTACTGACTAGTGGTGCCTGATCGGCCATTTGCCACGACCAAAGGACTTGCTCCTGTTCGCCAAGGGGAGGATGATAAACAACAAAAATAGTGGCGGAAGTGGTAAAGCTAGCGGGTAACTCAAAGCTGCTTGGTAACTCCAATTGCTGCCAGTTAGGGCTGGGCCAGAAATTTAGAAGATTACTTTCTCCTTCGCTAAAGGAGAGCTGTTCTTCGCCCATTTGCCACTGGTGGTTTTGCGCATTAATGGAATTACTACGCCACCATTGCCAGGCACCCGCTACACCGCCTGGGGCAGTGTTTTGCGCGTAGGTAGGTAGGCAAAGCAGCACAAATAATGCTATGAATAGTGGTTTCATGCTATTCGGATAAAGCGAGGACTGACGCAGTGCAGTTCGCTGAATGATAAAAGGATGTTGAGGAAAAGGCTGTGACCTATTGGAATGGTACGGGCATTCCCAGGGTGAGCTGGTAATAATTGCTGGTGTTCTTGTTCTCGATAAAGAGAAAATTATTGGCCTGGGTTTCCACCACATCCGTGAGTCCGTGGGTGTAGCGGCCTTCAATGTAGAAACCAGAGCGGGTGAGCTCGAAACCAATGCCAGCAGTGAGTGCTGTATTCGCACGTCCCTTAAGTACCGTGCGTAAACTTTCCTGTACCTGTAGGTCGATAAAGGCATCGTCGTTGGAGGTATAGTTTAGGGTTTCACTGGTGAGGTTAACTCCAATCTGGCAACCGGCAATGATGTAGGGTAAGCCGGGTGGGATATTGATCTTGACCAGTGGCGCTAAAGTGAGGTAGTCATAGTTCATGGCCAGCTCATATTCCAGGCCATCTACGTCGGTGTAGTTAAACCGGCCACCTTGCATAGCGTAGCCAATTTCAAAGCGCCCGACGATATAGGACTTAGAGGAATGGCGATAATCAATGAAGAAAGCGCCAAGACCACCCAGGCGGGTATTGTCTTGTGTTTGGTAAGTCTCCACTGGGTAAATAGGAGCGATGAGCGTAGTGCGCAGGTCATTGACCGTAGAAGAAGTTACACCGGCTTTAAAGCCCCAGAAGAAGCCTTCCTCAAAGCGTCCGCCAGCGTCGCGCTGAGCCAGTAAACTGATAGGAAGGAGTGCTAATAGTAGAATGGGGATACGTCTAGAAATCATAGTAGAAGACAGGGTTTTATGCTTAAGGGGAAATACCGTTTCCCGAAATTCGACAAAAGAAGGTTGCCCCGCCAATTACGGCAGTGGACAAAAGGTGGACAGACTTGTTATAGGTTGAATAGCAGTAGATTAAACTACTAGAAGGGCGTCGCAATTGACGAAGAGTAAACTGTCAATAAAGGTTGATTATTGCGTTTGGTAGGGAAAAAACCTGCTAAAGTTTTATTGAACTGATTTAAACTTTTCTAATGGCCTACACCTCGATACCTTACAGAACCTGACTTCAGCGTTTTCCTCGTCCGTACCTCCCAGGTATGCACTCGGAAAGCCTCTTCGCCAGAACCTACAAGGCATTAGGTTCACCAGCACCACAAAAGTTTACACCAGTTCATTGTACCTTCAGCGCATTCTTTCACTATTTGAATGCTTCTTCTGTGGACAAAACCCCTCAGTGGCAACGTAGCCGCTCCGAATACGGACCCGATCTCAAACTCTTTCGTGCCCGCTTTGACTGGATGATCAATCCGCGTAATGGGCACGAGGAAAAAATGATTTTACTAGAGGGTGGCGATGCTGTGCAAATAGTAGCCGAGACAGAGGATGAGCATATTCTGCTGATCAAGCAATACCGCTTTGGCTTACAGGAATACATTTACGAATTACCGGGAGGATTAATTGATGCTGGAGAAACACCCGCCGAGGCTGCGCCACGGGAATTGGTGGAAGAAACGGGCTACGCCGCTCAAGAATGGCAGCTATTAGGGAGTAACCCTGCTAACCCGGTTTTTATGGAGGCGCATATCTACCACTTCGCAGCTAAAGGCTTGACCCAAACTGGGGCAGTAGCCTTGGATGCCGGAGAGGATATCCACTGGGAACTTCGGCCTAGAGCCGAGGTGCAAAGCATGCTGCTGAATGGCGCCTTTCGACACCCGCACACCGTTTGTGGTTTATTAGCGTATTTTGCCGACTCCTTTAGGAACTAACGATTAAGTCCTTATTCGATGAAAAAGCTTGTATTTCTGTTATTAGTGGGGCTTTTAAGCGCTGGCCACTTGAGTGCACAAGGTGGTGTAGATGAAGATCAACTAGGAGCCTGGTATATGTATTTTGGGAGCACCCAATTCAAAAATAGTCAATTTGGAGTGCAAGGTGATTACCAATTTCGTTTCTGGGAACCCACCGGTGATTTGGAACAGATCCTACTCCGTACCGGCCTCACCTACACCCCCAAGAGCGGCGATATTAAACTGACCTTAGGATATGGTAATATCACTAGTGGAGTTCCGGGCGAAAGCACCGAGACCAGTTCGGAAAGCCGGGTTTACCAGGAGGCCTTATTCTCCCAAAAAATCGGAACACGTTTGTTGCTAACCCACCGCTTGCGCTACGAACAACGCTGGGTGGAAGGACAAGATTTTCGAACCCGCTACCGCTACAACCTCTTCGTAAACATTCCCTTAAATGCCACCAAACTGGTTAAGAATACGGTTTACGTTGCCTTGTACAATGAAATCTTTATCAACGGGGAACGACAAATTGGAGATGGGCGGAGTGTACAATTTTTCGATCGTAATCGTACCTACACGGGCCTGGGCTATGGCTTACGGGATAACCTCCGCTGCCAGGTCGGATGGATGAAGCAGACCACCGCTAATTGGGCGAAAGGCCAGCTGCAGTTTAGTTTACACCACAGTTTCTGATGAGAGTGGACTTCGTTTTGGCTATTGGTGAATAGTAGTCTTTGCTATCCGAGGTATATGAAGGAGTTTTTTGACTTTGATCTTTAATGCGTTCCATAAATGGTTTCGCGGAATTTATTCCGCGGAACTAAATACGCATAGGTTGAGACGGGTAATATACCAAACCCAATCATCTCGCTGCTTACTGTTAAAGCACCGTAAATTCTACAGCACTATCTGTAATTATTGGGCGGCTATCCTTTCAAGGACTAAATTTACATGATTTAGAAGGCCTCCTTCAGCTCAAGGAACATATAACCAGTACGAATACCCACCAGCCCCTCATTAGGCGTGAAGTAGACTTCCAGAAAGCGTTCATCGTCTAACTCCTGGCGATTAGTGGTTACGCGGTCGAAGCTCCGATCAATTAAGGTTACCGTACCCAAATTGCGAGCACCCCGGCACGCTTGATTTTCGGAGGTGGCGATGGAGAGTACCGGATTAGGCAGGGTTACATCATTGGCATTAAAGCCACGGCCACGGATATTGACGTAATTGGTAGGGACAATATCATCATCTAGCATGGGGTCCCAGCAGAAATCGGGTTCTAGTTGCACGAGCAGCTTAGCGCCTAATTCTGAACAGAGGAACTCAAAAATAACCCGTTCACCAGCGTATTTGTAGTCTACAAAACCACTTTGGAAAGGGTGCGGGAACGTACGCGTGAAACTGAAACTATTAGTGATATTGGGTTGTTGCATACGCCACTCATACTCGGTGCCCTCCGCATCTACGAAGATCATGGTGGTCACGTTAAAGTAAGGCGTAAACTCTCGGGTGATGTCCGATAAAGGATAGAAACCAAGACTGACAATCTGGTTCTGCTTTGTTGGTACCTCCCTGGTAATAGGCTCCGTACAAGCGGTGAAGAGGAAGGCGAAAATAGCGAGGAGTAGAATTTGCCGTTTCATAATGCACAGATTTCAAACACTAGTGAGTCTAACGGCAGTGCATGAGTTATTGTTTAAGACTAGCCTGCCGACGCTTCCACCAAGATAGCAAGAAAACCCCACCAATGACAAATACGGCTCCGACCCATTGCCAGGCCCCAAAGGTCTCACCCAGGAAAATAGCAGCTAACATAATGGTAGAAATAGGCCCAATACTACTGATGATCGATGCCGGGCCAGCACCCAATCTACGAATGCCCTCAGCTACCATGAAACTGGGAAACACCGTAGCCGCAAATGCCATGCCCAGGCAGTACCAGTAAACGGGTGCCGGGAAATCAAAGAGCGCCCATTGATGCTGGATTCCATGATGGATCAGGATGGCCAAACAAGCAATACTCATGGTTAGCGAGTTATAGCGTAGCGTACCCATTTTGGGCAAGTACTCTCCGCTACCGATCAGGTAAATAGCAAAAGCTAGTGCGCTACCAAAGGACAAGGCCACCCCACGCCAAAAATGTTCGCTTTCACTCATTTCTAAAGATTGCGAAAAGGCGAGTGCAATGCCGATGTAGGAGATCAAAACGGCCCCGACTTCTACCCAACTGATCCGTCGCCCCAGCAGTGCTGCTGATATAAGGAGCACTAGAGTAGGGTAAGTGAAAAGGATGAGCCGAGCTAAGCTGGCTGTGAGATACTGGAGCGACCAAAAGTCGAATAAGCTGGCCACGTAGTAACCCATTACTCCCAATAATACGAGATGTCCCCAGCGCTTAGGGGTAAGCTCCAACTGACGCTCTTCTTTAGTCCGACCACTGTACCAGGCCGCCAGTAGGAAAAAGGGGAGCGAAAAGGCCATCCGCAAAGCCACGAGTGATACGCTATCCGCACCGTGGCGATAGGCCAACTTGATGAAAATTGCTTTGCTACTGTAACCGATGGCCCCGAAAAGAACGAGAAGAATGGCCAGGCCAGTACTGCCCAGTCGGTCGCGGATTGTGCTCATGCCGTAAAGGTAAACGCCAAGGAGTTTAATCCAACCTACCGCACAAAAAAGAGCGGTTGCAAATCCGATTTGCAACCGCCGCAAGAAACTATGATCAGACTACTATGAAGGATTGATCTTAAGGGGTTAAGGTCTTGTGTTTTCGGGGTTAGCGGGGACTGCTAACCCCAGGCCACACCTAGAAGGAGCATAAGTCAGCGTACTGATCTGCACTGGGACTATAGCCCAGGGCTTCTGCTTGCTCCAAGTCAGCGCAGCCGGCTGAAAAATTATAAGTCATAATACGTGCTAAGCCGCGGTTGTGTAATAATTCCGGGCTAGTTTCGCGATCCAGTGCCCAATTGTAATGAGTAATGGCGTGTAGTGGATTCTCCTGTAGGAGTTGAATATTACCGCGCAGCAGCGCAGCATCTATTGCAGAAAGGGTCTGCTCCTGATACATTTGCGTGATCCTCAGGTCCGCTTGTTGCAGCAGCCCTCTCTGCTTTAATAGATACACGGTATCAATATTTGGATCCTTGGCATTGGCCAGGGCTATAATATCAGCCTTTAGGCCAGGATTTCTTTCACTAAAAAGAATGACACTGTTAGGGCTCAGGCGTTGGGCTAGCGCCAGATCAGCTTGAGCTTCTTGCTGACGGCCCATCTTGGCCTTAGCCATAGCCCGCTTAATATAGGCAGGGCCCCAGTTTGGCCACTGGGCTACAACATTATCGTAGGCGAGAATAGCATCCTCCCAACGCGCCTGGCGCATGAGGTTTTCTCCCTGTATAAGTAGACCAACAACTCCGTTGCCAAACTCGCGCTGGTCCGTGCGGGCGTTGGACTGATAAAGGTCAATTTGGCTCACCTGGCTCATGAGTGGCCAAGTGCATGCCAAAACCATTAGGGTGAGCAGATATTTCATATTTGTGAAGTTTAGCTTTATTGCGTGATAGCTTTACTTTAAAACAAAGGCTATGTATTTAAGTTCTTTTGGTAAATGGGAGTTTGGATTAATAATGTTTATGGAAATGATGATGCTTTTTAATGGATGATTGCATTGCCCGATACAGTGAAAATAGGAAGTCGCAGGTGGATTGAATGATAGCATTGACAATTAAGGACAGGTTTTGAGACTATCGCTTTATGATCTGTTTTTTGGTAATAAAAGGCTAAAGTCTATCGTTCGATTTGCTTTGTACTGGATAAGTACTTAATATTGAAGCTGAATTTTTCGCCTCTCTGAAACACGCGCTTTATGGGAATTCGTTCCTTTCCATTCTGTCCTCAGATGGACACAATGGACTGTGGGCCTGCATGCTTGCAAATGATTGCCAAGCATAACGGAAAAACTTATCGCTTACCGGACATCAGAACTTGGTGTCACCTGGATAGGGAAGGAGTAAGCTTAAAAGGTATTGCTACCGGAGCAGAAAAAATTGGCTACCGGACCTTAGCTGTAAAGATTCCCTTTGCAGCTCCTGCTCATTTACCAAGTCTAGTTTCGGCTCCTTTGCCGTTGATTGTGCACTGGAATCAGAATCACTTCGTTGTTGTCTATCGCATAACGAAGAAGTATGTGTGGATCGCTGATCCCGCACAGGGGAAACTCAAATTAGATGCCGAGCTATTTTGCCGACATTGGCAGCAAGAAAACCAAGAAGGTATTGCACTGCTGGTTGAAAAAGGCGGTGTAGAGGAGCAGCTAGAGCCCTATCAATCAAAGGCAATAGGTTTTGCATTTTTGGAGGGTTATATCCGTCCTTACAAAAAACTGCTTTTTCAAGTAGGTCTAGGGTTGCTCCTGGGAGCAGTTTTATCATTGATTTTCCCTTTTCTGACGCAATCCATTGTAGATGTTGGTATTCAAAACCAGAACATTGATTTTATCTACTTAGTGTTGATTGGTCAACTGTTTCTTTTTGTTTCGCAAACGGTGGTTCGCTTTTTACAAAATTGGATTCTCCTACATATCGGGGCACGCGTAAATGTGGCATTAATCAGTGATTTTTTGGCAAAACTGATGAAGCTGCCATTGGGCTTTTTTGATTCGAAGATGACGGGGGATTTATTACAGCGAATGGGGGATCACAAACGGATTGAGAATTTCCTGACTAACTCGACTTTATCAGTCCTTTTCTCCACCTTCAATCTAATTGTATTTGGCATTGTACTGCTGATCTATTCTCCGGTAATTTTCCTGGTTTTCCTTGGTGGTGCGGCATTGTATTTTATCTGGATTTTTCTCTTTCTAGCGAAGCGTCGAGAAATTGATTATCGTGCTTTTTTACAGTATTCGCGTAATCATGATGTCCAAATCGAACTGGTTCAGGGTATGCAGGAAATTAAACTGCAGGGGAGTCAGCTGAAAAGGCGTTGGCAGTGGGCTGAAATCCAAGCCAAGCTCTTTCGCGTACAAGTTAGCGGTATGGCGCTAGTGCAAATTCAAGAGGCGGGGGCGTTGTTTATTAACCAGTTGAAGGATATTGTCATTACGGTACTTGCTGCATCAGCCGTGATTAAAGGCAGTTTGACACTAGGGATGATGCTTGCTATTCAGTATATCATAGGTCAACTGAATGCTCCACTGGAACAACTGGTCTCATTCATCCAAGCAGCTCAAGACGCCAAAATTAGCCTGGAACGGCTTTCCGAAATTCATGAGGTAAAGGATGAAGTAACCAAAGCGAAATTGCCGATCGCGGATACCGTAATAGATGGGGAACTTGAGTTGCAGAACATTAGCTTCAGGTATAATGAACTACAAGATTGGATATTGAAAGACTTGAGTCTAACGATTCCATCGGGTAAGGTGACCGCAATTGTAGGAAGTAGTGGGAGTGGAAAAACGACCCTTCTCAAACTATTGCTCGGATTTTACCAACCTGAAAAAGGAGCGATTAAGATTAATAACCTCAATCTCCAACACTTTGATATGGATCAGTGGCGGCAGCATTGCGGCGCGGTGATGCAAGATGGATTCATTTTCTCCGATTCGATAGCTAATAATATTGCTGAAAGTGATGACTACGCGGATTATCACCGTGTGCAAAAGGCTGTTTATACCGCCAATATCAATGAATATATAGAAGGCTTACCATTAGGTTATCAAACGATCATTGGTACGCGAGGAAATGGCCTAAGTCAAGGGCAAAGGCAGCGATTACTTATTGCTCGGGCAGTTTATAAAAATCCCAATTACCTCTTCTTTGATGAAGCTACCAATGCGTTGGACGCCAAAAATGAGCGAACGATCGTCGAACGACTAAATCTGTTTTTCAAGAATCGCACAGTAGTAGTAGTAGCTCATCGACTCAGTACTGTAAAGCATGCCGATCAAATCATTGTACTTGAAAAAGGAGAAGTTATAGAACAAGGTACTCACCAGACGCTTACCTCAGCCCGTGGCAGGTACTATGATCTGGTGAAAAATCAATTGGAACTAGGAGTATAAACCCAGAAAAACAATGCAGGAGATACCGCAAAAAATTGAACATTCCGCAGTAAGCGACCTCTTAGGGAAGCCCCCGGGCTGGCTCATCAGTTCCGGGATTAGTGTTGTCTTTTTAATTGTCTCTCTCATCCTCTTACTGTCCGCCTATATTCATTACCCAGATAAATTGATGGGGGCAGTTAGTATTGAAAACGAAAATGCTCCCTTGGAAATATCTGCAAAGACGGCCCGAGTATTAGACACACTTTTAGTGGAAGATGGCGAAGAAATACGTGCCAACCAAGTATTAGCGATTTACAAAACTGACGCCAATTGGCAAGAAGTTTTAAAACTGGAGCAAATCGTAGAACGAGATCGACTTTTGATTCCAGGGGATGTCGAAACCTTCTATCATCTCGGTGCATTGCAGTCTGCCTACGTAAGCTGGACGGAGGCTGTACTGACTTACGAAGAGTACCAGCTGAAAGATAGAATGCGGGAAGAATTACGAGCGATTGAAGAAGAGATTGGTATGAATCAAGGATTGTTAGAATTACTAATGAGCCAACTGAACCTAGCGAAAGAACGAATAGCGTTGGAGTCAGATGCTTTTAAAAGATATTCTGAGCTGTTTTTGGAGGAAGTCATTAGTCTGCAGGAGTTTGACGAAAGAAAAATCGCTTGGCTTGCCGCACGTCAAGAGAACGAAAACCTGAACAGGGAGGTATATCAATTTCGCCTTCGCATTCAGCAACTACAGGAGAAGAAACGAAGTGTGCTGGTTGCGGATGAAGAAGAAAAATTCACGCTAGAGCAGTCTTGTCGCGTAACCAGAGAAGGACTATTTGCGGCACTACAAAATTGGAAAGAACAGCACTTGATTACTGCTCCTGGCGGCGGAAAAATAATATTTACAACAGACCTCAATCCCAACGAATATCTTCCTGCTGGAACGCCTCTTTTTTCCATCGTTCCAAGCTCAGTAGAAAGTACGACGCTCATTGCGGTTGTTAAAGTTCCTGTTTCTGGGATCGGCAGAATAGCAGTTGGTAACCGCGTAATTATCGAACTCGACGCGTATCCGAAATCGGAATATGGAACCTTGACTGCCGAAGTGAATAAAATATCATTATTGCCTCAAATCTATAATGATGATAGCAGTTACTACCACGTGGAAGCAGAACTGAAAATGCCGCTCATGACCAGCTACGGTAAGCGGCTGAAGGCGGGCGTAATCATGACTGGAACTGCGACCATCGTTACGAAAGACCGCAGTGTATTGGCGAGAATTTTTGAGCAATTAATCAATATTGAATAGTACCCTAAATAGATGATGACATGACCTATGTGGAAAGATTGTATTTGTTGGATCGTTTGCATCGGCTGATAAGACGAAAGGGGACAGGGACACCAGGCGAATTAGCAAATCGACTGGAAGTGTCAAAAAGAACGGTGTTTAACCACTTGAATATTTTGCGCGAACTCGGTGCTAATATTTGCTATTGCAATGAGCGTTGTAGCTATTTCTACGAATCTGATATCGTCTTCAATTTCATCCCAACAATAGACACCGATCAAATTAAAGGAGGTCAAGCCGGCAGATTTTTTCGGGACTGCAAAATTGTTGCAGTGGAAGCGAATAGTTTTACCATGTCAAATGAAAGATTAGTCCCCATAGCCACGAAAACTTCTGGGAAGAGAATGCACAAGCAGTTTAACACGACGCGCTTTATTGACAAATTATTCGGATGGCAAAACCTTAGGCTTATTCTAGCCTGCGGTTTGTTATTTGGTTTCCTGTTCATACAAGCTCAGAATGCCTACCCTAAAGGGTTTGGACTGCTAATCCACAAAGCAGATAGTTGTGAACTCCTTGGGGAATTCGCAGCTGCGGGGCATTTTATGGATGAGGCATTAGCGCAAAATGGAGGTAAATATCCTGATGCCGCATTTTACCAGATGGCTTTTTACCATTGGTTTGACGCCGGTAATATGGATAAGGCACTTTTCTATTTAGAGAAGTGCATGCAGTTTGGTTCTCAATCAAAAGAAGCGATCTGGGAATTAGAGAATGAAGCCGAGTATGCACCACTACGTGCGCAGGACGAATTCACAAGGGTGGTGGGCTTGTATTATCACAAAATGGAGAAGTACGGAGGTGTTATTGATACGTTAGCAACTATCAGGAAAAAGGACCAAGTCCTTCGACAACTGTTGGGCTGCGCCAAGGATAAATATGGGGAAGACTCTCTTAGCTTATCGCTTTTTTACGACTTAATAGAAAGGCAAGATGATGAGAACCTAAGTGTGGTAGCACCAATACTTGAAAAACACGGGTGGCTAGGCATTAATAAAGTAGGTGAGGATGCTAATAGGACTCTGTGGTTGGTCATTCAGCACTCACCGCTCGACGTGCAAGAAAAATATATTCCGCTATTGCGTGCTTCAGTCGAAAGAGGGGAAACCAGAATGGCGCGCTTAGCCTTTTTGCAAGACCGTATTCTCATGAAGCGTGGCCAACCCCAATTATATGGGACGCAAATGGTGACCCACCCGGTGACCAAAGAAAAATGTGTTTTTCCAGTCCAAGATCCAAAAGGGCTTGCTGAGCGCAGAGCGGCGGTTGGTTTCGAGCCTATCCAAGATTACGCAAGCTTCTTTGATGTGGTAATTGAATCTTTGGATGATCTAAACGATCCAGTTGTACTTGAATACTGGCGAAATAATTATGTAAAGTAGTTTTCTTTTTAATAAAAATCTCTCGTAATGAAATTTGAAAAATTGAATTTGGATAAGTTCAAAGCCAAAGAACTTAAAGGTTATCAAGCGAAGAAAGTATGCGGTGGGCTTGAAGAGCCTACCTATGAGGTTTCATTTGATATAAACTCCGGCGAACCATCCGATAGCAATTTAGCTGAAGATGGTCCACGTAGATCAAGTCGCGTGAAGCTTGCCTAGAAAACTTCGGTTACGAACCGACAGCATGCTTTAATCCAAGTGATTAGGGCATGCTTTTAGCCGTCGTGCTCCACGGCAAAGACGAACAACGCTTAGCGAATCTCTGAAGAAAGTTTTAAGAATATCTATATGATACTTGTGCTTAGTACACTTTATGATAGCAGTACTAGAAAACTAATTTATTGGTTAGAAGCAAATGGTGTAGCGTATCGAAGGTTAAATGGTGAGGATTTCGACGAGTCCTTGAACGCGCTTACTATTGGTTACGAGGATGGAATAGACCAGTTGAATATCATTGTTGATGGCGAGGAATTGCCACTGAACGAAATAAAATTGATTCTTGATCGAAGAACGCACAGCTTTACCCAAATCAAAGATCAAGTCTACCCGGAGCAGAGTTCCTTAAAAGGATGGCAAAGCAGCGTGCTGTACTCTTTTTTAACTGGTGAGTTTTTTGGATTGTACGATTATGTCTCAGCGAAACTCAAAGGTCGATGGTTGGATCAACCACAGCATACATCCTTAAATAAGCTCAGCGTATTGGATGCGGCCAGGGCTGTGGGATTAAAGGTCCCTGCTACCATTGTGACGAATAAGCGGCAACGTTTACAATCGTTCGTAGAACGATATGGCACAGTTATTACCAAACCTGTGGCAGAGGTTTTTGGAGTAGAGATTAACCAAGATATGTACATGCTCTACACGCCTATTTTAACCCTCGAAGATTTAACCACTGTTCCTGAGTCTTTCTTTCCCTCTCTCTTTCAGCAATGCATTGAAAAGACCTACGAAATCAGGTCTTTTTACTTGGCGGGGGAGTTCTACTCTATGACCATATTCTCTCAGTTAGATGAAAGCACACAGGCCGATTTTCGGAATTATAATCGAAAGAAGTGGAACCGAATGGTGCCCTTTAAGCTACCACTAAAGGTAGAGCAGCAACTACACGAACTTATGAAAGGTATTGGGCTGACCCGAGGATCAATAGATTTAATCAAAGCACTCGATGGGCAGTGCTTTTTCTTGGAAGTAAATCCAGTTGGACAATTTGGAATGACCTCAAAACCGTGCAATTATTTCCTCGAGGAAAAAATCGTAAAAAAAGCAATTGCTTATGCAGAAGAAGTCAACTGATAGAAGGCTCAAAGCTGCCCTCGAAGAACAGGGCGTAAAAGGAAATTTTCCGCTCATCCTGGACTATGCCACTGGTACCAGGCTGACTACGGGCAAAGAGGGAAAACATATCCTCATGCAGAACTCAAAATCTAGGCTAAAGAAAAGTATCCCTTTTTATAAACCTATTAGTAGGATCATAATCCCAAGTTGATGATTTTTTCTCCTGATTCATTACCTGCTGACGGCTCCTATTATTTTCTTCGGTATGAGTGCTGCATACCGGTAAAGGGGTATACTCGTAGTCTTATTTGCGATACGCAAAGAGGAGATTTACACCTTATTCCAATAGTTCTTTTTGAACTGCTAGAACAGACCAATACGCATACCATTAATGAAATCAAGGCTCAGTATGATGATCAGTATGGTCCCATAATTCAGGAGTACTTTGATTTTTTGATCAGTAAAGAGTTGGGCTGTTACTGTGATGAGGAAGAGCTACAGTTATTTCCACCGATGAGCATGGAGTGGAAAAGTCCATGCACTATAACCAATGCTATTGTTGATTATGCTGAAGGTGCCAGCGAGTATGATATTGCTGCTGTTGCCACTCAACTTAGCGATCTTAAGTGCCAAGCTGTCGAACTTCGCTTTTTTAAACTTCATGATTTTTCTCACTTGAGGACAGCCGTCCAGTATTTTGATGGGACAGAAATTGCTGCGCTACAAATTGTGTGCCCTTACAACAGGAATTGGGAAGAACAATATCAAGAACTGCTACATGATTTTCCCAGGATACAGCATATTTATATTCATTCAGCGAATACGGATAAAACGGTAGATAGGCAACTGATTTTTTCTAAAAAGCCAGTTCAAAGTGAAGCCCATTGTGGCTTGGTAGACCCCATTTTTTTTAACCCCTCACTTGATTTAATTACCGAGTCGCTGCACTATAATTCTTGCTTGAATAGAAAAGTGGCAGTTGATAAAAATGGGGAAATTAAGAATTGTCCTTCGATGACAAAGTCATACGGGAATGTTCGTCAAAGACAACTCAAAAGTGCTATCCAGACAGCGGCCTTTCAGCAAGTGTGGGCGATTACAAAAGATAAGATTGATAAATGTAGGGATTGTGAGTTCAGGTATGTGTGTACCGACTGCCGAGCCTTTCTTGAAGAGCCTGATAATGAATATAGCAAGCCTTTGAAATGTGGCTATGATCCTTATGCCGGTGTGTGGCAGGATTGGTCAATAAATCCACTCAAGCAAAAAGCGATTAGGTATTATGGATTACAAGAACACATTGCGGTAGCTAACTTATAAGTGGGCGTGTAGAACGCTCTACTTGATGCCTTCTCTTTCACCAGGGTATACCACCTCCGTCTTATCTTCGCGCGTCTAAGCAAGATGAGCGATGATCGAACAATTACTGCAGGATATTTCCGCACTTGGGCTAATTGACTGGGCGACTACTTTGACCGCTTTAGTCTACGTTATCCTATCGGCTCGTAATAATCCCTGGTGCTGGCCTTTTGGTATCGTTAGCTGTGCCCTTTGGGCTTACGCCTCTTACGTTCAGTATGATCTTTATCTGGATGCACTACTACAAGTCTTCTACGTAGTGATGGGCTTCGTTGGACTATACCAATGGTTGCAAGGAGGAGAAGATGGAGGGGTGCTCCCTATAACACAAATGAAGCCAAGGGAGCACCTATGGGTGATTGGCGTTGGTCTATTGAGCGGTTTACTTTTTGGCTATGCCTTCAGTTATACTAGTGCCACTGCCACCTATTGGGATGCTTTGACGACCAGCTTTTCAATATTGGCGACGATCCTTTTGGTTCGCCGCCAACTCGAAAACTGGCTGTATTGGATAGCGATCGATATCGTATACAGTGGGTTGTACTTCAGCCGCGGGGCAATTCTCTTTGCTTTGTTAATGCTGTTGTACGTGGTAATTGCAAGCTTCGCCTACCGGTCCTGGTCGAAAGCGGTAGAACCCAGTTAGCGCTGTATCATTATTGGGTAGGTGAGGCTATCACCTTGCAGAAGCATGTGCACCATATAGGCCCCTTCGGGTAATTGAGCTGCTACCGCAAACTGCTTGGTAAACTGACCACTGGGAAGTTGCTCTTCCACCAACGAACGGACCATTCTACCGTTGCTATCCAGTAAATGGATTTGCACAAAAGCACTTTCGGCCAACTCAAAACTGAGTTGAAACTGCTCACTCACGGGGTTGGGAAATACTTGTACGTTGGCACCGATTAGGATGTCGTCCAGATTAGAAATTGCTCCTAATCCAGTAATGAGCCTGATGCGCCCCCCGTTATTACTTTCTGCGATCAGTAGGCTGTCGCCAGATGGTGACAGGGCAATACCATTGGGGAAGTCAAACTGAGCTTCCGTAAGTGAACCGTCGGATGAACCGGCCGCTCCGGTGCCCGCGAAGGAGGAAACGTTCCCCTCGCTATCCATCTGGTAAATCGATGGTCCGTAAGCACCGGTAATCAGATAGTCATCGCCTCGGCGTACCAGGTATCCGGAATTTGGACTGCCATTCAAGGTCGCAAACTGGCTTACGCTGCCTTCTGGCGTGATTCGCTGAACGCTATTGTTGTTGAAGTTGGCGGAGATGAGATCGCCATTCGGAGCAAACACCAAGCCATCGGGGCCATTAATTAAGCCCCCGGAAGCCAGCGTGGTGGGGCTAGGATTGGCAACCGACATGTCGATTACTGAAATACTATTTCCACTGTAATTCGCTACGTACATCAATTGGTTGGCATCATCAACCACGATTCCGGTTGGTCCGATCAACCCACTACAGTACAGGCTATTATTACCATCTGGAGTAAATTTGAAGATGCGCCCGGTGTTGAACTCTGAGCAGTAATAGTTGTCAGCTTCATCCACCGCACCGCCCAATGCGCCATTAAGCGTGGTGAGTAGCGTTAAGTTGCCGTTAATTTCCATGCGGAATACATCTCCGGAAGAAAAATCTACGACATAAATTGCTCCATCAGCGCCCCAGGTAATTGCCTCAAAGGTGGTGCCACTGCGTTCTAAGATGGTGCTGACAATTTGGCCATAACAACAGTAAGCTGACCAAAATAGGAAGAATGTTAAAAGGTATTTGTTGAGCATAAGTTTTACATTACGGTATGCTGTGCACGCCGGGTTTGAATAATGGCACTGATCAGTGATAGGGTGAATGTAAAGCCTGGAGGAATACGGGGTGTAAATGAACTGTCTCCCTAAGCTTAGACACACTTATTCAGGGGCCGGCCTTGCCGGCTGTCAACGAATTTTGGGAATGGCTTTGAAAATCGAATGGATCAATACGGCTTATACGGTTGCCGTGGCGCAGGCACTGATGCTGGTGGTGGTCATTGCCCGCAAAGGGCTGAAAGGTGCTCCAGAAAAGTGGTTGTTAGCTACTTTAACTGCGCTGGCCTTCACCACACTTCACTATCTCTTATTTGTGAACCAGTGGCTGGAGCTTCCTTCTATATTGATGGACCTGGGGGCAGTTTCGTGGTTGAGCATCTCACCACTATTATATCTGTACTGCCGTGCCATCGTTGATCCAGAAATGCGCTGGCAGTGGTCCTATTTATATTATTTCCCGCTCAGCCTATATCTACTATCACAAATAATCCTCTTTTCCCTGGGGCTGCGTTTTGGCTTCTTCCTGCTTTTTGAGGATTGGAATTCTTACAACCTTAGTTGGATTTTACTCTATCTCTGCAATAGTGTGGCTTTTTCCTTGGCGAGTATTCGAGTCTTGCGGAGGGTGATCATTCAACGCCAGCGTAAACGTGTAGAGTGGTTGGTCTACTATTTTCTCTTTTTTACGGTAGTATTAGTGGTACTTATTTGCTGGTTACTGTACTTGCTTAATGCCCGTCAGTTTGTTCGTGAACTTGAATTCGTACTACTAGCTTTCTACGCACTCTTCATATTCATATTGGTCTTCAAGTCGCTACGTTATTCCAGTTACTTTAATGATTTGTCGAATCACCATTATCTCAACGAAAAGGGAGATCAAAAAACGTTACAACTTTTGTATTCCCGCCTAGAGCAGAAGATGGAGCAAGAGGAACCATTCCGCGATGCAGCTTTAAACTTAAAGCAGTTGGCAGACTTGCTAGGGGTAAACGAAAATCAGCTTTCCCAGGCCTTTGCTCTTCATAACACCAGTTTCTATAAGTTTGTGAATCACTACCGTTTGAAAGCCTTTACTGCTACCCTACAGGAACAAGAGCTAGCTCGCTTCACGATCAGTGGGTTAGCCGAAAAAGCCGGATTTTCCTCCCGGGCTACCTTCTACAAAGTGTTCAAATCACACTATGGTATTTCACCTTCGGCATATCTCAAGCAGAAGCGATCTTAATGGATTTGCTATTTGGAATAAGTCTAAATAAGCCAAACTGCCAAACTTTGGATTTCCTCCAATGTCATCATAATGAATAAGCTTTATATCTTTGTCCAGTTTTTGAAGCTAATCATTACTTAAGTATTTGGTTTAGAGGTGATTAAGCTAGTAGATGACCACCTGCTACACCAAAGCAAACGGTAAACATTAGGATGAAAAGTACTCTTCATAGAGCAGTGCTCGCTGCAAGTGCATTTATTGTTATGACTGAGCTGTCAGCTCAGAATGGTTCAGCGAGTGGCTCGAACATCTTTATCTATACCTTAGTTGGGATTGCTGTAATCCTGTTCTTCGGCATGTTGATCAACGTGGCGGACAACCTGATCGGCATTGAGGCCAAGCAGAACAACATTGATGTTGACGAAAGTGGTCTGCAATTTTTGCCAGGCTTACGCCATTTATTCCGTGGTAAAACACCAGCTTACGTTAGCGGTACACCAGTAACTATCCTTGAGAAAGGGCACGATATTCTGCTCGAAGGAGCAGCCGATGGTGCTGTTGAGGACCGGTTTGGTATCACACGAGTAGCACTACAGCCAACCAGCTTTTTAGGCTTGCAACCTATTCCTAAGCTGACTATTGCTGTTGGTGACAATGTGAAAGCGGGTGACCAAATTTTCTATGACAAGAAGATGTCTGAAGTGGCATTTGTTGCTCCCGTCAGTGGTGAAGTGATTGAAGTTAATCGTGGTGCGAAGCGCGCGATTACCGAGATCGTTATCCTCGCCGACAAAGAGCAGCAGTATCGTCAGTTTGATACACCTGATGCGCACACTGCGGATCGGACCGATCTAGTCAACTTCTTGAAAGAAAGCGGTGGGTGGACTTTGCTGCGTCAGCGTCCATATAATACACTGCCTAGCCCGGAGGTAAGCCCACGCGACATCTTTGTAAGTACGTTTGATACTGCACCTTTGGCTCCTAACGGTAACGTAGTCGTTGCTGGTCAGGAAGAAGCTTTCCAACGTGGTATTGATGTTCTTTCTCGTTTGACCGATGGGCAGGTGCACTTGGGACTAGATGCCAATGGTGATGATGCACCGGCAGAAGCCTTCCGCAATGCGGGTAATGCCAGCAAGCGTTACTTCCGTGGTCAGCACCCTGCAGGTAACGTAGGAGTTCAGATTCACCATACTGCTCCAGTAGGTGGGGCTGATGTAGTTTGGACTTTGGGCGTGCAGGAAGTGGTTGCCCTTGGTAACTTGTTCTTGAGCGGTCAAGTAGACGGTACTCGGATTGTTGCCTTGGTTGGAGCTGAGTTAAACGAGCCTAAATATGTTCGCACCTACGCTGGTGCTAACATCGGCGAATTGCTCAAGGATAACCTCAAGCAAGACAACGTTCGCTTGATCTCAGGTGACGTACTATCTGGTCACCAGAAAACGCAAAATAGTTACCTCAATTTCTACGACGATCAGTTGACCGTAATTGAGGAAGGTAACTACTATGAGATGTTTGGCTGGCTTGTTCCTTCAAGCCTACGTCCTACCATCTCTAATACATTCCCCAACTTCTTGTTCCCGGACGTGCAGTTTGAAGGTGATACCAATACCCACGGTGAAAAGCGTGCTTTCGTAGTCACTAACGATTACGAGCAGGTAATGCCGATGGATATTTACACCCAGCAACTCATGAAGTCGATTATCATCAACGATATCGAGCGCATGGAAGGTTTGGGTATTCTTGAAGTAGTGGAAGAAGACGTGGCGCTGTGTGAGTTTGTTTGTGTTTCCAAGCAGCCACTACAGCAGATTTTACGGGAAGGCTTAGAAACAATGCGCGAGCAGGGCTAATAAGTCGTCCAAGAGTAGCATTAATTAAACTATAACTCAGTAGACCTTATAATATGAAAAAGGCATTGCTCAATTTTTTCGAGCGCATCGAACCGGATAAAGAAAAGTCACCTTTTCTGCACACGGCATACGACGCTTTTTTCACCTTCGCATTTACTCCAAATGAGGTAACCGCTAATGGAGTACACATTCGCGATGGTATGGACCTGAAGCGTACCATGGTACACGTAGTACTTGGGCTACAGCTCCTTTATGTTTTTGGTACCCTTAATATTGGTATCCAGCACTTTGATGCTTTGGGCATGTACCCAGGCGTATTCGAAGCACTACACCTGAAGTTGTTCTACGGTTTGGTGAAGATCCTTCCCATCTTTGTAGTAACTCACTTGGTAGGTTTGGGTATTGAATTCTACTACGCGGCTAAGAAAGGCCACGCAGTAGAGGAAGGCTTCCTGGTTTCCGGAGCCTTGATTCCCCTCATTATGCCACCAGATATTCCGTTATGGATTCTGACTATCTCTATTGCCTTTGCTGTAATCATTGGTAAAGAGGCTTTCGGTGGTACCGGAATGAATATCTTAAACATTGCCCTGCTGGCACGTGTATTCGTCTTCTTCGCTTATCCAACCTATATCTCTGGTGATGAGGTATGGATTGCTGGTATTGAAAAGATTGGTCCTGGTTTGTATGCCGGACAAGAGTACGGTACAGTATTTGGGGTATTAGATGGCTTATTCGGGGCCTTTGGCTGGGCCACCTTCGGCGAAGGGCAACAGGCCGTCGTCGATGGGTTTACCGGAGCTACGCCTTTAGGCCTTGCGGCCAAAGGTGGCTGGGCTGCGGTAACGGAGCACTATACTGTGAGCCAAATGTGGTGGGGTAGCATCCCTGGCTCAATTGGTGAAACTTCTAAGCCTTTCATCCTTTTGGGTGCATTGTTCCTCATCTTCACCAAGGTGGCGGACTGGCGCATCATGGTATCGGCAGTAGTTGGATTCGTGGTTTGTGGCTTGATGATCAACGGTATTGCGCCTGATACCTTTGGAGCAGATACACCGGGCATCTTGAAGTTTATGGCAGTGCCTTGGTACTACCACTTCTACATGGGGAGTTTCTTCTTCGCCATGGCCTTTATGGCCACTGATCCGGTTACGGCTGCCTCAACCAGCACCGGTAAGTGGATCTACGGTTTCTTCATCGGCTTTGTGGGCTTGATTATCCGCATCCTCAACCCGGCTTATCCAGAAGGGTGGATGTTGGCAATCTTGTTCATGAACGTCTTCGCACCGCTCATCGACCACTATGTGTTTGAGGCGAATGTGAACCGTCGTAAGAAGCGGCAGGCTGCTATTGCGGCCGCGCGTGCTGAAGCTGCTCCTGCTGTTGAACCAGTAGCTGCAGAATAGAAAGATAATGACACTAACCCGACGATCTCGGCGGGCCAGTGACTTGTTATAGTTTGTATAACACTTATTAAGAACAATCATGGATAAGAATAGCACCAATTACGTTTTGCTTTTCGTCGTTTCTATGACCGTTGTGGTAGCATTTATGCTGACAAGTATTCGTCAGGCGACTAAAGCTACTGCTGATCAGAATGAGGATATATTCAACAAGCGCGCCGTTTTAGCCGCTGTGAATGATTATTTGGGGATGGGTGAAAATGTTCGTGCCGATGATCTAACTGACGAGCAGGTTCTCGAAATCTTTGAATCCAAAGTGGAGCAGGTAGCGCTCAACACTAGTGGCCAAACGGTGGATGCAGTGATGGCTGAAGACATCGATATGGCTAAAGAGAAGAAGAAACCAGTAGAGGAGCGTACACTACCGCTTTTTAAGTACGAAAGTGAGGGTGAGACCTTCTACATTCTCGCAGTACGTGGAAATGGGCTGTGGGATGAAATTTGGGGTAACATTGCCCTGAAGAGTGATATCAATACCATCGCTGGTGCTTCCTTCGATCATAAAGGTGAGACGCCAGGACTAGGTGCAGAAATCAAGGATAACCCCGTATTCTCTAAGAATTTCCAGGGTAAAGAGATCTTCCGTGAAGGCGACTTTGTTTCGGTTAAAGTCCGCAAAGGTGGTGCCCAAGACCCCACTTATGAAGTAGATGGTATCTCTGGTGCTACTGTAACTGCTGACGGTGTAGACAAGATGTTACGCGAGGGTATCGCCCTTTATCTCCCTTACTTGGAAACCATCAAGGGCGAGAATATGGAGTCAATGCTCCAAGAGTAAAAAAAATCTAACAATTCATCCAAAAAGCACAATTAAATGGCTGAGGTGAAATCAGTGGAAGAAGTAAAAGAGCCTTTATTCGGTAAGGAGGAGAAAAAGCTCATTACGGATCCATTAAATGATAATAACCCGATTACTGTACAGGTACTCGGTATTTGTTCGGCGCTGGCCGTAACTTCTTTGGTTTATCCATCTGTAGTTATGTCTATTGCCGTAGTATTTGTTTGCGGTTTTTCTAGCTTGTTTACGTCTCTATTGCGTAATGCAATTCCCAAGCAGGTGCGGATGATCGTACAGCTGGTGATCATTGCCTCTTTGGTAACTTTAGTAGAAATGGCACTGAAGTACCTCAACTACCCGGTGTATAAGCAACTATCGGTTTACATTGGCTTGATCATTACCAACTGTATCGTAATGGGCCGCCTGGAGGCTTTCGCAATGGCTAATAAGCCTTGGCGTTCATTCCTGGATGGTATCGGTAACGGTATCGGTTACGGCGCTATCCTAATTGCAGTTGGTTTCATCCGTGAGGTATTCGGTAAGGGAAGCCTTTTCGCCGGTAGTCCAATTGAGATGAAGCTAATTGGTGTTAGTACTCCTGGTTCAGAATACTTCATTAACGTTGCGGCAGAGTCTGGTTGGGAAACCTGGTTTAGCTGGTATGCCAATAACAACCTCATGGTTCTTCCAGCAGCAGCGATGTTTATTATCGGTGTAATGATCTGGATTCAGCGTAGCTGGAATACCAAATTGGTTGATATCTCGTAAGAGGTATTGGCGGGTAAAGACGCATTGCGATGCGTCTCCACGGCGGGGTAAGGAAATGATTTCTGGCATTCGACACCGCCGCAAATGACAATAGCAAACAAGAAAAACAGATATTCTCATGGGAGAATTTATGAATATCTTCATCAAGTCGGCCTTTATCGAAAACATGGTATTGGCTTACTTCCTGGGTATGTGCTCTTACCTGGCGGTATCGAAGTCTGTAAACACAGCTTTCGGACTTGGATTAGCGGTGATCTTCGTTTTGGGTGTTACTATGCCCATCAACTGGGTCATCAATGAGTACCTATTGAGTGAAAACGGATTATTTGGTCAAGATCTGACCTTCCTGCGTTTCATCCTGTTCATTGCAGTAATTGCCTCAATGGTACAGTTAGTAGAGATGGTGGTAGAGAAATTCTCCCCAGCGCTTTACGCAGCTTTGGGTATCTTCCTACCACTGATTACGGTGAACTGCGCGATCTTAGGTGGCTCGCTGTTCATGGTATCACGGGAGTATAATCTATCTGACTCTATCGCCTTTGGTTTAGGTGGTGGTTTTGGCTGGTTCCTGGCGATTATCGCTATTGCGGCGATTCGTGAGAAGATCCGTTACTCCAACGTACCTCCTGCTTTACGCGGATTGGGTATGGCCTTTATTTTGACCGGACTTATGGGTATCGCCTTTATGAGTCTGATGGGTATTGATCCTGCTGCCTTTAGCGGCAATTAACCAGCATGATGCAAAAAATCACTTGCTGATTTTTTAGCGCCTTGTGAATAACAGCCACACTTAAAGTGTAGCGTTTAGTCTCCTATTAACAAGGCAAATCGGCAAGTTAATTTTTCTGCATTATTAGCATTTAGTGAACTGATATTAATATCTAGAATCAATGGGAACGATAATTTCAGCAGTTATTCTCTTTACGGCAGTTATTTTGCTGCTGTCATTCATGCTGATTGCCGCGCGTAAGCGTTTGGTACCGCAGGGTGAAGTGAAGATCGTGATCAACGGTGACGAGGAAAACCCAATGATGGTTCAGCCTGGAGATACGCTTTTGAGCGCTTTGTCCAATAAGAGCATCTTTTTGCCATCTGCTTGTGGTGGTGGTGGTACTTGTGCCATGTGTGAGTGTCATGTAGACGCTGGTGGTGGTGATGTACTTCCTACCGAAATGAACCACTTGACGCGTAAGGAAGCCGCTGAGAACAAGCGCTTGGCTTGTCAGGTGAAGGTGCGCCAGGATATGCAAATCCGCATTCCGGAGGAGATCTTTGGTATTAAAAAATTCGAGTGTGAGGTAGTGTCTAACTACAACGTGGCTTCTTTCATCAAGGAGTTTGTAGTACGTTTACCGGAAGGGGAAGAAATGGACTTCCAGTCTGGTGGTTATATTCAGATCGACGTACCAGTGGTTACCGTAGATTATAAGAACATCGAAATCGAGGCTCACCCAGAGCACCACGGTGACGATCCTAATAAGTTCCAAAGTGAGTGGGACAAGTTCAAGTTGTGGGACCTGAAAATGGTGAACGACGAAGAGCAGTTCCGTGCCTACTCTATGGCTAACCACCCGGCAGAGGGAGACATCATCATGTTGAATATTCGTATTGCTACTCCACCATGGGATCGCGCTGCGAACGGCTGGATGAATGTTAACCCAGGGGTATGTTCTTCCTACGTATTTGATCAGAAGCCTGGTGATAAGGTGACAATCTCTGGCCCTTACGGTGAATTCTTCATCAAGCCTACGAAGAAGGAGATGGTATATATTGGTGGTGGTGCTGGTATGGCGCCATTGCGTTCACACCTTTTCCACTTGTTCCACACCTTGAAGACCAGTGATCGTAAGGTATCCTTCTGGTACGGTGGTCGTACGCGTCGCGAGCTGTTCTACATCGATCAGTTCCGTGAGATTGAGAAGGAGTTTCCAAACTTCCGCTTCTTCGTTGCACTGGATAATCCACTACCAGATGACAACTGGCAGATCAAAGAGGATATGGAAGCCGATGGTGATGGTTTCAAAGGTTACATCATGCCCGTAGTAATGGAGCAGTACCTGAACAACCACCCAGAGCCAGAAGAAATTGAGTATTACTTCTGTGGTCCTCCACTGATGAACGCTTCGGTAATCAAAGCTTTGGATGAGCTGGGTGTACCAGAAGAGAACATCGCATTTGATGACTTTGGTGGGTAAGCCCGCCGTTTGTACGAGTTCTCGGAGAACTTCAAGTCCTCCGAGAACTCGCTCAAAAAGCCTACTTCTTGTATCGGGAAGTGGGCTTTTTGTATTTTGATACACAATCTCTCGACTAAACTTGTTTGTCATGTCCAAAGGCGCTTTGCTCTTACGTTTGCTCCTATTTTATTCTTTAGTTACATCCTAACATGATAGCTATTTTAACGTCTACTTGGGTTATAACTATAGTAGAACCT
>JBCBWU010000062.1:22880-34809 GCA_039816955.1 Bacteroidota bacterium | reverse complement strand
AGTGGTTTGGGCCTCGCCAAACGACTTCACGCGAGTATAGCACACAGGAAGAACCAGTCCTTTTTGGTGACCTTAACTGGCACCTGAGTCCGAGGAGCCGTATGATGGGAGACTGTCACGTACGGTTCTGTGAGGGGGTTGGGGGCGAGATTCCCCCTTACCCACTCGACCAAATAAAGTCAAAAACAGAATTAAACTATCCCGAATTTTTAGAGTCAATAAGGATAAAAATGAAAAAATTCATACTGATTCTACTATTATTTAATAATACTGTTAATGCACAGACAGACTATTCACAATTGGAGAATTGGTACTATCACCCTGACAAAATTATAAATGTAATAGGTGGATACAATCTGGATATCGCTGTAGTAGATGCCGATTTAATGATTGATAGTACTATTTCAATCACTAATAATTCAGAATTGAACACAGGTGTAGATGTATTTTGGGTACATCCGACTCAGCTTACAAGTCCACCAAGCTTTCCAACTACAGTACCTTTAGATAGCCAACCTTATTCAATAATATCTTCAACTATTCTTGCTCAAGGAGCATTATTGGCAAAGTATGGCAGATTCTATGCTCCACGCTATCAACAAGCCACTCCGGCTTCGTTTCTTAGTGCAAATTACTCTGATAGCACAAGAGCTTCATCTTTGGTGATAGCATACAACGATGTAAAAGCAGCGTTTGAGGACTATGTGAACAATCATAATAATGGAAATAAAATTATTCTAGCAGGTCATTCTCAGGGCTCTTTTCTATTAGCGATGCTGCTTCATGACGTTTTTGATAATGACCCATCGCTTCGGTCTAAGCTGGTAACGGCATCTTTGGGAGGTATGCCTTACATCCACGCAGAAATTGGATTACATGTTGGAGGTCAATGGGAAAATATTCCGCTATGCACAACTATGAATCAATGCGAATGCATTCATACCTGGCGGAGCTTTAAGGAAACGCAAATCATTCCGAATTTAGTAACTACTCTTCCTGTTTTTAATACCGCACTTGTAGATAGTGGGTTGGTCTATCGTAACGTAAATATAAGCGATGACTGGTTCGTTCAAGATTCTCTTTATTATACTTCAACAAGTAGTTCACTCCGCTACTACATTACACCTGATGCCAGTTATAATCTTGGAGGAGGTGCCAACTATATAGCGTTTGATAACTATTATACTGCTCGATTTAAACGAACAAGTAATACCAAACTGGTATTAGCGGTGGACTATAATACCGACTTAAATGACCAACGTCCTAACGATTTGCTTGCTTTAGAAAATTCTATAAGTTTTCTTGGTTCAGGCTTCCATAGTAAAGATTACCATATCTATCTCTGGGCTTTAATGGAACAAATTGACGCTAAATTGGATGTTTGTTCGATTACTACGAATACGGAATATCCAAGCAAACAAATAAGCGATATTTCTATATCCCCAAATCCTAATTTAGGTAATTTTACGGTCCAAGTGAATCGCCCCATTCTGAAAGAGGAATATCTATTTATTATAGATGCTTATGGGCGCATAATTAAGAGGCTTGATGTTGATTCAATAATTCAAGTTGAACTTCAGCAAGCTGGAATTTATTTTCTGATAACTATTGACGGAACTCAAAAAATAATTATAAACTGAGCCTATGCCTAACATTGTGTATGACGTTCATTGCCAGCAAAAGCTGTCAACGCTGCACACACCACTAGACATTTTGAGGAAGAAGCGCGAAGAAACTTATCTTAAAGTCGACTAAAACCAAAAAGACATGTCGACCTTCACGCTTCGTGCTGTGTGTTATGGTCAATGATGTGGCTATCCCGATCTGGTGGGAAGATTTAGGCAAGGCCGGACATTCTTCCTAGGAGGAGCGAATAGAACTGCTCCAGCAAGCGATGAGTCGTTACAACCTAAAAGGAATGACTTTGCTAGCTGATCGTGAGTACATTGGGCGAAAATGGTTTAAATATCTGGATAACAGTGGTTTGTGTTTTGTAATTCGCCTTAAGGAAGGCATCTATCACCAGGAATTGGTGAGTTAGACTTGCACTATATTGTCTTAAAAAATCCGCGTCCTGATGCCGAAGATGAATTGATCTATCTGCTGACCAACATGGCCATCGCTGTGTTAGTCTATATTCTGGCGATCAGGGAGGGACTACTCAAAGAATGTCGAGACGGGATCCGGTGGGTACGTGATAAAGCCTCCGGGTTTGAGTATCGAGCCGTATCGGTCTTTCTGAAAGGCATGGACATCGTTCGGCGAAAAGCGCTAAACCTGGCTCAATTTATCCGATACTTACGAAAGATCACGAACGGACAATATGCTTCGATTTTTCAAAATGTCTAGTGGTGTGAAAAATGACAGTAAAAGATTATATACAGAAATATATTGATAAAGATTTCGATGAGGATTTACCATTTGTATCAAAAAGTAAATCTGTTAGTAAATCAGTTATTATAACTGATTTCGGGCAAGTTGAAAGTAAAATTTACTTTATAAAGAGTGGAATTATAAAAGTTGAAATAGAGGGGCTTAAAGAGACTAAAATTCTTGATTTTTTCTTTTCACCTTCTTTTTGTTCTTCTTATAGTTCCTTATTAAATAATGCTAAGTCTGACGGTCTTTTCGCGTAAGACGAAAGTGAGTTCAAAAACGTTCCTTAGAATAAACGGATGCAAGTTAAGGCTGAGCCTGTTGGGGATCTGGCCCTCATTAGTCGTTTGATCCAGGCTACAAATCTATCCAATCGTGTTGAGGAACATTATCCAAGTCATCATCTTTGGCAAGGGCCTGGTGTTGGTAAGACGTTGAAGGCCTTGTTAATGTACATCTTAAGTCAAAATGACCACCGCTTATATCGGGTGGAAGACTGGGCGTCCAACCTAGAGCAGAGCCTCCGGTGGCTACTAGAAGAGCCTGATTTTCAAGCGGCTCACCTCAGCGATGATCGCCTAGGTAATCTCCTTGATTATTTGTCTAGAACCCCGTCCGATTGGATTCGTTTTCAGCGTGCCCATAATCGTGCACTGATTCGTTTCTACGAGTTGGAAAGCCAGGTAGATGATGCCAGACTAGAGACGGTGCGTATTGATAGCACCACTGCACAGAGCCATCGTGCGGCCGAAGGGCTTTTTCAGATGGGACATAACGCCCTGGGCTTAGCCTTACCTCAGGTCAAGCTCATGCTACTGGCAATGGATAAAGCTAATTTACCATTAGCGATGAACGCAGTAGCAGGGAAAAACAGCGATGATAAGCTTTACATCCCAGCTCTGGAACTAGCTTGGCAACAGGGCCTTAAGCCTCGTGGAGTACTAGTTGTAGGTGACCGTAAGCTATGTAATCAAACCAATAGCTGTTTTATCGCCGATAGTGGCAACTACTATTTGGGACCACTAGCCCAGCGGCAATATTCTCCAGCGGATTTAGCTCAGGCCCGTCAGTGGATAGAGCACCAGGCTGAACCTGCTGAGGAGGTCTTACGATGGGCCGCCGGAGCTAAACAAGCACAGCCCATAGCTCTGGTCAAAGAACTACCCGGACGTCAACTTGATAGTACCCAGGGCGGCTCTCACTCTCAGCGCTTGTTAGCTGTTTGTAGCTTAAATCTTCGCCAGCGGCAACTGTCTCGACTGGAGCAACGAATTGAGCAAGCTCGCCAAAAGATCACTCAGCGCTTTGTGCGTAGCCGGGGGCGAAAAACACTCAACACAGTAGAGCAAGCTGAATCGCAAATCAAAAAAATACTGGATGAAAATAAAGTCACTCAGCTATTCAGTTGGCAAATTGAACCACCGCAAGATCCGCTACAGCCTTGTCAAGTAAAACTTATACTCGACACACGAGAACTAGAATTAGAAAAGCAGTTAGCCGGCTGGCGAGTCATGGCAACCAATGCACCAGCAGATAAACTCTCTGCCAAGGATGCGGTGCTGTGCTACTGGGAGGAGTATCGTATCGAACAGCATTTTCATTTATTACTCAACAAGTGCACGGCCCTAAGGCCTATCTTTCTCAAAAAAGAAAATCGTATCCAAGCCATGCTTCAGCTACTCATCTTAGCATTGCAATACTATAACTTGTGGCAATATGCCCTACGTCAACAGCTGGCACAACAAGAGCAAGACTTTTTAACTAATCTGGTGCCAGGTAATCCCGGACGAAAGGTTCATCGGCCCACTACATCGTTGATCCTAGGAGCTTTTAAACAAGTCCAAATCATTTACTTGTCCACTGCACAAGGAACACCAGTGGCCCATTTGCAGGGAGTCCAGGAGCATCATCTTAGATTATTGCGATTACTTAGGCTACCTCAAGATATTTATCAACATCCCCTAGGTCAATGAACTCACTTCAGTCTTACGCGAAAAGACCGTAGGAGGTCGGAAATCGGAAATTTTAGGCTTAGTAATTCTGATGCTTTTACTAGCGATAAATGCGAGCTTGCTTCACATATACCTTGCGTTGGCCGGTGACTTGCGAATCCACTTTAAACTCTATATCCAAGGCGAAATCTTGCTCAGGACAATCGCAGTTGTGCGGACCGTTTTGGTAGAAATGCTGTTTCAGTGCCAAACAGTAGGCCCCTAATTCATGTATCTCTGCCTCGGTCATGACTGTTTGGCCTTCTAACTCTGGGATGTTTGAAAAAGTGAGGTACTCGATCATGAAGTCTTGCCCAGGAACAATAGACCACAACAGCAGCATGATCTGATCGTGTAGCACCCCCGGCTCCGGAAAGACAATGCTGTGCTCCTTAAACTGGACGTTAATAATGAAACCCGGATTAAAGTTGTATAGATTCTTGGTAATCACCACCCCATTGGCGTCCTCATCCGGGAAAGAACGGTGTACGAGTATGCCCATTGCCGCCGAAAGGTGATCAATTTTATAGTAAGTCCGCTCTTCAAAGGCACGCCAGTTCCATAGACTAGCCCATACCTTCTTGATGACCCGATCAATAGTTTTGGTGGGATGATCGCGCTTGGCGGAATGGGAATTGTACAAGCCTGCACCATTGAAAAACTCCAGGTCTTCTGCATTAGTGGACGAGCGGAAACGGATCGATTCAAAGTCCGCAAAGTTCCGGATGCGTTGGCGTACTAACTCCACTAAGGCAGGATCGATAGGGGCTGCTTTGATTCTGTCCTGCAAATCCTCCAAGCGGGCCTGGCGTACACTCGCATCATTATTAAATGCCTCATCCGCCAGCATTTCTTCAATTAATTCGTCCAGGCCAGATTCTTTCAGGTGCTGATCATAATAGTAGAACGGGATGGCGAAGGGATCTTCCGGAACGGGTATGGGCAGGCCATTCACCTCTACCTTCATGATTTCCGCAAAATTAGCTGCTTTACCACCGATAATATCCACCGCCGAGTGGTCAACATCGCGTAATTCTACCAAGCCTTGTCGTTCGGTATTCTTTTCTAGCACAATGGTATCGCTAGGTTCGGTTAAAGACCAAAACGCATTGGCCTCCGCCAAAGACGCACGGCGAATGATAAAGGAGTCCGCCTCTACCTTTAGGTATACCAATTGATCCAGTAAAGTATCCAGTCTGGGGTTGGTCCAGCCATCGCGCAAGGCCATATTGGGAGTCCGGCGATTATGACTCAATACATTGATGTGGCTCAGAGGTGTCTGAAATTCGGTAGTGATGATACCTGCTACTACCGACACATCGTTGGGAATACCATCCAGCAGCACCATATCACGACGACTGAGATAGGTATCCTCCAAGTCAGACACTGGCAGTTTGCGCAGATAGCCATAGTTTTCCGCCAGGTTGAGGGCCTGGTAGTTTTGCCCCTCGTAAATTTCCTCCGTGCTGATGGTGGGAACATCGCAATCGTTAAATTCCAGACGATTTGCCAACAGAAATAGTTTACCCTCCAAGTAGGAGGTAGCTAGGATCTTGTCGTACAACAAGCGTATCTCCTCACAACTGATTTCGTTACCGGAAACAAAGTGTAGAACGTACCGATCCTGATTACGATAGTAGTTGATATTTGCAGGATACAGGTAACGCTCCTCATGGTCTCGATATTGGGTCAGATTGAAGATGTGATTACCTTGATTGAACTCCAATATCGTGGCCGCAAAGCTGTAGTGCAACGGATAGCGCTTGGTGTTTTGGTAGTACATCAGCCCGTCACGGGTATTGTAAATGATCTTCACCGAGGAAACCTCACCATCGTGAGAACGGGAAGGTAAGCTGCTGGCCTGTTCAAATGCTACTTCATTTATGAGCTGGTTGAAATAGTGGAAATCATCATTTTCCTGCTTCAGCAAATGAACGCGCATGAGCGTATCCCGCCCCGAAAGCACAATTTTACGGTCGAAATAGCCAGCTTTGCGGAATAGTAAGGTATCACTTTGTGGTAATACACTAGATTGGTGCCATTCCACATCCTTGTCCGCAATACTTAGGTACTGACCGTTGGAGAAGGCCTTATAGATTTGGATACGATCATTCACCGCCACTTCTACAAA
Organism: Bacteroidota bacterium; assembly: GCA_039816955.1. Lineage (GTDB taxonomy): Bacteria > Bacteroidota > Bacteroidia > Chitinophagales > Saprospiraceae > Lewinella. Next base: position 28,311 of record JBCBWU010000062.1, on the reverse strand, counting down.
GTAGCCCCCAAATGGCAAAGTCGGGAATAGGAAACTCCCACTGGTCATTTGCCCAATGCTACGCATCAGCCGCCCATCCGTAGCATACAACTTTACCCCTAACGGAAAACGGCCGTCCCAGATCAAGGCATTATTGCGGAACCGGTAGCTAAAAGCAGCTGCAGAAATACTATCCGAAGCGTTATTCTTCAGTAAAAAATCGCCGAAATAATTCGTGCTTGTTTGCTTATCAGACTGGAGCAACAAGACCTCTACATCATAGAGTGATTCTCCCGTAGCGGCATCTTGCACCTGGCCGTGGTAGATCGCCTGGCCGAATACCTTGGTCAATGACAAAGAAGTAAGCACACTGAAGATAATGACGCGGAATAACATAGCTAATGCAACTTTCTCTGTTAAGACGGAACATGGGTGGCGCAAGGTTGGGTTAATCAAGACTTTGAACATTCGTAGCGTTTTTTCGTTATATATATATGCTATATCCTTTCCATTTCCCTTCTATTTATCTAGTTTTATCAGCCCGTTTGCGCCAAGCAGAAAAATGGTGATATAGCGTCTTCCCTGCTGACCATGACAATGCCGGCGCCAATCCCTTTTTGTTATTTTCTCATTCTAAACTTGACGTAACTATGTCTAAGGCAGAACATTTTCAAGATGCCATTGATTGGGCCAAATCTTTGAGTCTTTCCGACTTCAAAGCCAATACCGAAGGCTACGAAAGCCCTAATACTTTTAATCGTGCTGATGAAGGCTCCTCGTTTACACCCGATATGACAGGACGCCGGCGCACCAATAAATTCTACCTTGAAATTGCGCTTAAAGCGGAAGATACCACGCAAATGATTTCTAAGTGGAAACTGATGAGCACTATGGCCTCGATGAAGGGAGGTAAACTGTACTTATTGGCTCCTCGTGGCCATAAGGCATACGTGCAACGATTGCGCGATGAACACCAACTTCCTAATACAGAAGTAGTTGCACTATAACGAGTTCAAAAATCAGTGAAGTTGTGAATGAAACTAGTTGTAAGTGCTTGATATCGAAGACAAAGCTCATTTTGAGTTTCGTACCTGGAAGGTCCGGGACGAACTCCGAGGAGCGCAGCGACGATCACCGCAGCTAAAAATAGCTGAAGCCTGCCTGCCAGCGAGGCTGCCGAGCAGGCAGGTATTCGGGATCAATGACTTGCAAGTAGATCATTTGAGAAACTTTAGACAACTTCAGTACTAAAAATAGCCCGCCGCGCTGTAGCACGACGGGCCATTTTTATTACCGTAAAGGCGGTTTAGTCTAAGAACATGTTCTATGCTACCCACGCTTTCTGCGCCTACGCCCCTTTTGCTCCTCCTCTTCCGGATCGGGATCCTCTAATTTGAATTTTACCGGTAGGCTAAACTGGACTCGTACCGCTCTTCCCTGCACCTTACCAGGAATCCAGCGAATGCCCTGTTCATTCATCAAATTTACAACCCGTAAGGATTCTTCACCACAGCCGCCACCAATATCTCGGAGGATGTTTACCTCCGCGATACGCCCATCTTTTTCCACTATGAAAGTGATGATAACCGTTCCTTCTATTGCATTCTTAATAGCTGTTTCCGGATAGGTAATATTTCCGTAGATAAACATCAGCAACTTGTGTTGTTGACAAGCATGACGTTGAGCCTTGTCTGTAATCTGTTCGCAGCCCGGAAAGCGTGGCGGCTCCTCCACTTTCTTGAAGATAAACTCAGGTTCTACTATCTGGGGTAAGGGCAGGATTTCATCAGCGCTCCCCGGATTACCAGTGTTCAGTGCATCCCCTTCCCAAGTTGACAACTCAGAGGAAGCGAAAAAGGTCAGCTCGTGTTCTGCTTTGTATAACGTGCCTTTCTCAGCGGTTCTAGCCTCTTCGTGAAATTTGGCTTTACCAGCTTGCAAGCTGAAGGTTGTTATGACCTCTGTATCCAACCCACCTTCCTTGAGGAATAAAGTGTAGGTTAAGGTATCATCAACTGCTTGGCCTTTGGTGGTCTCTGCAGCCATCATGTAGTCCAACCGATATTCACCTTCGTTCGAAGCGTAGGCCCGGTTGAGATAAGGGGCAACATCTTCTGGGGCGATGATAGTCTTAAAGGAGATTACTCCACCCGAAGGTAAAAAGCGATAATAAGTATAGGCTGAGCCCTCAAGGCCTTCATATCGGTAGTAGAACCCATCCAAGCGAAAACTGCCGAGGATAAATAGTGGCGAATCAATAGTAGGAGTAATCTCCTCGCTCGTTTTCAATTTCAAGCTTCGGCCGTCTTCCTTTCGTGAGAGCGTTACCTGATTACCTTCCGCTGATGTTATGGCATAAATTTGGCCAGCAAATTCTAGCCCGGCGTAAGTCTGGCGATATGGGGTTTGCAGTAGACCATATTCATTCCTAATCAGGAGGATCTTGTCATCTTGGAAGAAAAAATCACTACGGACAGTATTTGGCCCTGAATAACTATCAGAAACAACGGTCCAACTATTACTCGTAAGATCAATCTGTTGCTGGGACCAGCCGGCATTACTTAAGAGTAGCAATACAATAGAAAAAATAAAGCGCGTCATAATTTTTTAGGATTTTCATCAATGCCTCCGCGATCACTAAGCACGGTAGGTAAGAAAATACATTCAACATCAATTAGACCAAGCACAACCTAACAAAACCTAAACGTAATTTGGGTCCGCACCAGTTCCATCAACTACCTATACCCGCGGACTAAGTTTTCTTACCTTACTCCAATACATTCCAGTTAATGGTAGGTTCTACACCAATGTACAGGACCTTGTCGTTGAGGCCGTATTGCTTCTCCTGATAGAAAAGTTCTCCACCTACATAGTAGCTAACCGTTTTACTAAAGTACTGCTCACTTTGCTGCTCATACGGGCTGTATTCGGCCATGCCGTAGAGATTTGTCAACGAGGCATCTTCCCGATAGCATACCGTGCCTTCTTGATCATAGAAAACATACTTTTCCGTAAATGTGGTAAGTGCACAGCCAGGATCACAGCCTTCTTCGGTAAATTCCCAACGGGTGGTTTCAGTACCAGGCGTACAATAACGGCTGGTTTGGTCGACACAATTAAGTTCGACTTTGTCTTCGACGCTCGCGCGATCTATTCGTTCACATTCCTTTTGAACCTGCCTGCGAATAGTTGCCACTTCTTGTTCGACTTGACTTCTATTTTGCGCCAATAGTCGGCATTCCACTCCCGGAAAGGTTTGGTAGAGCTTTGCGGTAGCAAAAAATTGGGCCGCCTCACTGGCTTTCTCCAAGCCCAAAGCTAACAGCTCCGCCTCCTCCTGTCCCCTATCGACAATCTGTCCGGCAGGGTCTTGCCAGCGGATTAGGGTAGGTAGATCGACATCAATGGGGTTACCTATCTGGATGGTAAAGTAATAGCGATTTTCCTGCTCGCCGGCCCGTTCAAAAATGAAGTACAAATCACCTTGTGCAGTGAAATAGTAATCAATCGCCCTTTGCCAGGAAGTCATACTTAACTTTACGATCTCTCCGTTTTGCAGGTACGCTTTACCGCCCTTTTCAAAATCATAGACTTGCAAATCGTCAAGGTGCTCCTGGAGACTGTAGTAGCGCTGGCGGATTTCTTGGATTTCGTCTGCTACCGCAAACTCAAGCTGTGCCAGCGCTGCGTTTACCACAATACTGGCACAGAACAGCAAGGTCCACCTTTTCACTCGTAATCCCATGTTCTTGGTCCGTCTCATAACTAATTATTCTAGGCAAAAGGCGACTAGCCCAAAGCCTGTTGCATTTGTCGTATAGACGCATTGCAACGCGTCTCTCCAGCAAGAGATTTTCTCCCGATCTTTTTCGTTAAAAGGTTAACCTATTCCACTACGATTTTCCGTAACGCTTGGCCTTCCTTCGTCTGTACCCGTAATAGATATACACCGGTAGGGACCGGAGGTAACTCTACTCTGGTAGTTCCCAAGAGAAGGATGTTCTCCAACACAACTTGTCCCTGCTGATTGACCAATTGCACATAGGCATCTGACTCCAATCCTTCAATCTGTAGCCAGTCCTGCGCAGGAACGGGAAATACCCTAACGGGAATGCTGTTGAACGCTTCATCCGTATCCACGGTCCAGTCGGCAAAGTTGCTGAAGAACAAGGCGGTTTGAATAACCGCTGGCTCTACACATTGCCCGTGATCCGCGTTAGGATTCAGGTCAGAAGTAGATAGGTCTACTGCACCTAATGCCTGCATCACGGAATCGGCAAGTATACTATTGCGGAAATTCACCTGATCATCCGCCATGCAATAGAAAATACGGGTCGGCTGCTGCGGTGCCCATTCGTAGGTATCATTATCGCGTAAGGCATCTACTATCGGATGATCTGAATCAGGATCTTCCAGTGCCGCAATGATGCTATCCTGTAAGATATTGCGCGTAATTGGTGCGCCAAATTCTGAGGTCAGAGAAGCGATTAGGGAACTGTTCAAGGCGCCAAGGCCAATGGTTCCATCAAAAAAGTCTTGAATAGGCTGTACGTAGGCGGGTTTGAACACCTGTTCAATGTCTTCGTACAAACCATAGACGTAGTTGTAAGACAGATATGTATTTGGCAAGTAGGCCACAAAATTATAAGGCTCTTCACTTAGAATCACATCTCGCATTACACCACTAATGCTGTAAGGCCCGGAGAGGTGCGCCGCCGCCGTTACTGTAAATTCATCCGAAAGTTCTAATTCCAACGACTGATGCAAGGCCATACTGGCGTGACCGCCCTGTGAGTAGCCCGTAACAAAGAGTTGGTCATTAAGTAGCAAATCTATCTCCGGCGCATGAGAGCGGATAGCTCGAACCATATCAACCGCCGCTGAAGCCTCTGACTCCCGGTGCACATAAGGGTGAAAACCACGCGCTTCTCCTGCTCCCAAATAATCAGGCGCTAAGCTTACATAGCCTAAACCACCAAAGACTTCCGCTATCTGAAAACCTCCAGCCAGGTTAGAGGGCACATCCTGTGGACCGTCTACTGTACCGTGCTGGTAAACGAGTACTGGATAGATTGTTGTCTCCTCACGTACTGGTAATACCAACAGGCCAGAAGCGGTATCCAGTTGATTGAATACATCTGGTGTAGTATAAGTAACTTTCCAATACTCCACACCATTCTGAATCAGGAATCCAAACTCCTGTGCCAGCGAGCTTTGAGAGCGGTCGCCTAAGTATTCGATACTTACAAGCTCCTGAGCTTGGCTAGGGATAAAGAGAAATAAGGATAAAAAACTAATGATTCCAGTACGAAATACAGACATGAGCTTATTTGATTAATTACTCGTCAAAAACTAATCCTTTCCTTTGCGTTAGGTTATCAATTCTTCGACGATTAGTAAGGCTGATAAATGTCACCAAATATACTCAAGCTGATGCTATATTTTCGCCCCT
>JBCBWU010000062.1:0-22870 GCA_039816955.1 Bacteroidota bacterium | reverse complement strand
AATTAGAATCAATCTAAATAGTAAAGTTTATTTAACTTTACCGCGGCTCAGTGCTTCTACTAGACGCACAGTATTGGAAAAGTTGCTGCAATTGAATCCAGCAACGCTAAAGCTTACATATGACGCCTCGTCCTTCTCCTTCCATCATTCGACCACCATCGTCCCCGCTTGCCGTGGGCGAACGGGGCGTTATTGCCGGCTTTACACAAGCTGATTATGCCTCCAGTCTCATGGCTATGGGAGTGTTGCCAGGCAGCACTATTGAGGTCAAGCGCAAGGCACCCTTTGGCGGAGCCGTATATGTAGTAATTGATGAACAAATGTTGGCGCTTCGCCTCCAGGAATTAGAGGCCATCGTTATCGATAAATGAGTGTTTCCTTGTCTGCAACCCGCAACTTTCGCTTAGCACTAATTGGCAATCCCAATAGCGGAAAGTCTAGTGTCTTCAATCGTCTAACCGGCCTCCAACAGCGAGTCGGCAACTTTCCCGGTGTAACCGTAGAAAAGAAAGTAGGATCCTACCAACTGAATGGTCAGGAAATTAACCTGGTCGATTTTCCGGGGGCCTACAGCTTCTACCCTACTTCGCAGGATGAGCGCATCGTAGTACAAACCCTGGCAAACCCGCAGGATCAGAACTATCCGGATGCAGTGCTTTACATTGCTGATGCTACACGCCTGGAAAAACATCTGCTCCTCTTCACGCAAATCCGCGACTTAGGCCTGCCTACTGTACTTGCCTTGAATATGGCGGATATGGTAACGGATAGAGGCCTGGAATTGGATACCAAAACCCTTGCTAAGCAATTGGGTGTGCCCATCGTATTAGTGAGTAGCCATACCGGAGAAGGTTTTCCAGAGCTGGATCAGCAGCTCAGTCGACTTATGGAAACGGCCGATACAACCAAAGCGGAAACGTTTTATCAGCTCAGTGCTGAAGAAAAAACCATGGTGAAAGGGCTAGGAACGACTTTCCCCGATAATTCCGCTTACCAGAATTTACTCTTAGCGCACCACTATCAGTGGCTTCCGCACCTCAATGATGAGCAACGTTCAGGAATTGGATCGCAGCTGAGTGGCTTTAAAAGCCTACACCATCAAGTGGATGAAACCATGCAGCGTTTCGACCACTTCACCCCAATCATTAAGCAGTCTACATCAAGGAGCACCGCCAGCGAGGAAAACTCCTTTAGTGATCGGGTAGATCGTATCCTCACCCACCGTCTTTTTGGACCAATTATCTTCCTGACACTCATGTTTTTGGTCTTTCAGGCCATCTATGCCTGGGCGAATTATCCCATGGATGGAATTGATTGGATTTTTGGCCAACTCGACGACAGCATTAAAACTGCTTTACCAGCGGCCTGGTATACGGATCTACTCACCGACGGTATTCTGGCTGGTCTGGGTGGAGTCGTGATCTTTGTACCACAAATTGCCATCTTGTTCTTCCTTATTACCCTCTTGGAGGAGGTTGGCTATATGGCCCGAGCGGCTTACATGTTTGACTCCCTCATGCAGTTCTTTGGCCTTAATGGCCGGAGCCTGGTGGCCTTGATATCCAGTGGGGCCTGTGCTATTCCAGCCATCATGAGTACGCGCACGATTGCCAATTGGAAAGAGCGTTTGATTACCATTTTGGTCGCGCCCTTTATTTCTTGTTCGGCTCGCCTTCCCATCTATGTGGTCTTAATTGGTTTTGCGGTACCGGCAGGAAGCGGTGATGGTTTCTTTAACCGCCAAGGTCTTGCCTTTATGGGCCTCTACCTACTGGGAATATTTGCAGCACTAGGGACCGCGCTGTTCTTTAAGTACGTACTCAAGAGCAATGAGCGCAGTACACTCATGCTAGAACTACCCGAATATCGTCAACCGCTGATGCGCAACGTTGGCTTGAATGTTTGGGAAAAGGTAAAAAGCTTCGTTGTAGAAGCAGGTAAAGTTATTTTCGTTATCTCAATCATCCTCTGGGTACTGGCTAGCTACGGGCCAAAGCAAAAAATGTTGGCCGCTGAAGAGCAGGCTCAAACCATCGCTTTGGAACAATCATTGGACGAAACGGCCACCGAAGACCTTGCGGCTTCGTTGAAATTGGAAGCAAGCTACGCCGGGCACATGGGTAAATTTATCGAACCCGTGATTGCACCACTAGGATTTGACTGGAAAATGGGCATCGCCATCGTATGTAGCTTCGCCGCCCGTGAGGTATTCGTTGGCACTATGGCTACGCTGTATAGCGTGGGCAGTATAGACCTGGATGACGATAAAAAGACGGGAATCATTGAGCGCTTAGCCGCTGAGAAAGATCCGATTACGGGTATTTCCACTTATACCCCGGCCCGCGCCATGTCCTTGCTCATTTTCTACGTTTTTGCCATGATGTGCATGAGTACCCTAGCAGTGGTAAAACGTGAGACGAACGGCTGGAAGTGGCCCGTAATTCAGTTTGTATTTATGACAGCGTTGGCTTACGTGGCGAGCTTGGCCGTGTACCAGTTGATGAGTTAGGAAAGAACAACAGAGAACTCAAGTCTACGTATCGACGCGATTCACCGCATCGTTAAATCTCCTGTTGAGACGAATACTCCGCTACCCCTTGAGCTTCATTGTGTACACCACCAGCAATGGTGCATCGCCTTCAGATATTTCCCAAATTGGACCGTTTTGTAGTAGCTCAACGGCAAGATGATTGAGCGCCACATTGGAGCTGCTCAGGACTTGAATATTGCTTGGTCGGCCGCTCGAATCAACGACAAACTGTAAGCGAATTCGAGTTCGGGGAGTATTAACTGGCGTACGATAATCAATGTAACGCTTGAGCGCTCGAAAACCGCCTTCAGGTGCGGCAGTTCCAGCATTTGTTGCACGCTTCTGCCGGCGCGTTTGACCCAGTTCCGTCACCACCACTTCATCTAAAGCAATGCCCTCCTGAAGGGTGATAGTAAGCTCTTCATCTGCGGTTACCGCTACAACTTGATCTTCATACCCCGTATAATTGGCCGAGAGGGTTGCCCCGGAGGTTGGGATCGTTAAACGGTAAAAACCATCAAAATCAGTGATCGTCCCGTTGGCGGTACCTTCTTCCAAGACCGTAGCACCAATTAATGGGTAGCCTTCACTATCGACGACATAGCCCCTGATTACCCGGAAACCTTCTCTAGCGATGATCTGTCCTGCATTGGTAGTCACGCTCCGATCCAGACGATTTGGATAGCCCACCTGAGACGCCCCATCGGTATAAGTAGGAATTATATCAGGAGTTGGCGGAGGCGGAGCGGCACTTGGTGCAATGGCGGTCACCTCTTCCGTATCGTCCTGGACCGCCATCATTTCGGAAGGTTCCTCCGTTATTGGTGCATCAGCTCCTGTACTAAGGGGTTCGCTTTCCATGGCGAGAGTAAAGTCTGCCACATCCGCAAAAGAGTCAGCGGGAAGATCAGCTTCGGCCAGAACTTCCGGCTGAGCTTGGACATTACCGGGGAAATTAGCATCATCGGAAGCTTCAGAGCGTTCCGCCCTTGCGGCTTGCTGTTCCAATGCCGGAAAGCTTGGCTGGGCGGGTACAGCAGGAGGAGACGCTGGTCTCGTTTCCGCCAAAGCATCCGTACTTTTTTCTTGGCGTTCTGCGCGGCCCTCGCTCAGTGCCATATCATTTTGTGAGGCCGATGGGAACATCAACCAACCTAGTGCTCCGATTACTAATACTGCAGCAGCCACACGCCAAATAGGAAGGGTGCGCGCTTTGGCTTTCCGTTGCCCTGCTATTTTTGATCGCAGCCGACCAATACTGGCCGCATGATCTGCTTCTGCTTGCTGCTCGTAACCAGATAAGGCATCATTCAGCAACGCATCATCACGAGCGGCCTGACGCAGTTCACGCTCCTCACTGGCCGTGATCTCACCGCTGATCCACCGGCGCAGGAGGTCCCGTTTATGTTGTTGTTTATGATCCACTATATGACACGATTACGTGCTTGCTGTTCTTCAATACATAGCTTCAGGTTACGCCGCCCATTCTGGATATTCGATCGCACCTTGCCCACTGTTTCCTGACGCTGCTCGGCAATCTCTTTGTAAGAATGCCCTTCGTAATAAAACAAGTGAACACAAGCTTTTTGTTGTTCATTCAACTGACCCAGACAATAATCTAAGGCGGGTTGCCGACTATCTTCTACACTTTCTTCCTCTATTGGATGCCAATCTTCAGCCGAATGCATAAGTGCGGGGTCAAAATTTACACTCAAATCCTTTTTTTCACGCCGCAGCTGCATTAGACAGTGATTGCGCACAAAGGTGTGTAACCAGCTTCTGAAGTTTCGTACCTCATGTTTTGGCAACTTCTCTTGCAACTCCACATAGATAGCCATGCTGGCGTCCTCCGCTCGTTCGTTGCTCTTTAAGTATTGCAGGCACAGACCAAAAATCAGCTCCAAATAGCGGTCAAAGAGATCCGCTAAGGCACCAGCTTCGCCCTTCTGCTGGAAGCGTTCCAGCAGGATTTCATCGGTTTCTTCCTTTTTTTCTCCCCTCAGGAAACGGAACATGAAATCTGACGTTGACTAATTGGTATCGGTCAAATATAGACCATCCTACTGACAATGTCATCCACCAAATTATCTGGGAGCTGCATCTTGCTCCGCGTATCGGAATGAAGATCTGGGCCAACTGCTGTAATCTTGCAGTTTTCCGTTGGTATTAAGGCGTATTCCGATCAGTATACATCAACGATTCACCATCTTGCACAAACGTATTGCTCCCGATAGCAATCGGGGAGCGTCTCTAAGGACTATTCTACGCTGTACAGACGCATTGCAATGCGTCTCTAACCACTATCCACTTATGCAAAACATTTTATTGCTATCCTTGCTCTTCTTTTCGACTTCTATATTTTGCCAGGCTAATCGGCTGGTCGGTTATTGGCAAGTGAAGCAGGTGACCGTGGAACAGGAAACTATGACCCCAGTCAGTAAATGGTTTCACTTCGACGCCAGTGGCAATATGCAGGGTGGTAATGGTGGCAACATGAACTTGTTCGGTAGTTGGACTAGCGAAAATGAGTCTTCGCTAATTTTTTCCAATCAGCAAGGACAACCTGATCGAGACGGCCCATTTAGCGTAAGCTGGGAAGGAGAGCTCCTAATTCTGGAAAGAGATGAAGAATTTCAGCCCGTAAAGGTGACCTTAGAAGCTTTTGATCCAGCAAATTGGCCACGAGCACCCTGGGACCAAATTTCTGGTAGCTGGATATTGGTCAGCGATACTCCAGTACCCAATGCGGAAGCACTACAATTTGCGGAGGCCTTCTTCCGCTGGGATAATAGCGTAACTTTCAATTTCGGCCACAAAACCCTGGATAGCTGGACCGCTTTGTGGCGCATTCACGCCCATCGCCCGCAGCTAGAGCTGGCTCCGCGAGCAACTGACGCAGCAATTATGACTTGGAATATCGAATTCAGCAAGGAGCAAATGATCTGGACGAGGAATTTCGAAGGAAACCCGCAGCGTTTAGTTTGGACCAAAAAACAGTAGACTAGCATCGTAAGGACGCGATTCATCGCGTCCCTCCTTTCATCGCGTCCCCCCTTCGTCGCCAAAACACTACTTCTTACGGAAAAATATACTGATGGGTACTCCCGTAAAATCAAAGTGATAGCGCAGCTGATTTTCCAGATAATGCTTGTAGCTATCCTTGATGTGCTTAGGATTATTGCAGAAAAACGCAAAAGCCGGGTAGGCAATGGGTAACTGGGTCACGTACTTGATTTTCGGTACTCGACCACGATGCGACGGTGGTCCGTAACGGTCGATGGAAGCCAGCATTTTATCATTCAAGACCGAAGTACGAATCCGCCGACTTCGGCTCTCGAATACTTCCAATGCCTTTTCTACCGACTTGAAAATCCGCTGCTTTTCTAAAGCAGAGACAAAGACAATCGGTACGTCGTCGAAAGGCTCAATGCGGCGGCGAACTTCCTTTTCGTAGTCCCGCGCCGTATTGGTTTCCTTTTCCATCAAGTCCCACTTGTTGATCAGGATGACCACTCCTTTATTTCGCTTCTGAATAAGACGGAAGATGGACATATCCTGCGATTCCACGCCTAAGGTGGCGTCAATCATCAAGATGACTACATCTGATTCATCAATGGCTTTAATGGCTCGCATAACGGAGTAAAACTCCAAATCCTCGTGTACTTTACTCTTCTTGCGAATACCCGCCGTATCTACGAGGAGGAATTCTTTGCCAAACTTGTTGTAGTGGGTATGGATCGAGTCGCGGGTGGTACCGGCAATATCGGTCACAATATTGCGCTCCTCCCCTAGCAAAGCATTGGTCAAACTGGACTTACCCACATTGGGCTGGCCGACAATAGCGAGCTTTGGTATATCGCTTTCATCCTCTTCCGCTTCTTCGATGTACTCCACCGCAGCATCGAGTAGATCACCACTGCCGCTGCCCGTGACAGAGGAGAGAAAGTAGGTCTCTTCGAAGCCCAAACTCCAAAACTCGTTGGCTTCTAACTGGCGTTGGCTGTTATCTACCTTATTCACGGCAAGAATAACCGGCTTATCCGACCGGCGCAGCATTTCCGCCACTTGCTCATCCAAATCCGTCAATCCGGTAGTCACATCTACCATGAAGATGAGTACGGTTGCTTCCTCAATGGCAATGCGTACTTGGGAGCGGATGGCCGCCTCGAATACGTCGTCGGAGTTACGGACAAAACCGCCCGTATCAACCACAGTGAAGTTCTTGCCGTTCCAGTAACTATTGCCGTACTGGCGGTCGCGGGTTACGCCACTTTCATCATCAATAATCGCCTGTCGTTCCCCGATCAATCGGTTGAACAAAGTCGACTTTCCTACATTCGGCCTTCCTACGATGGCTACGATATTTCCCATTTTATATCTTTCTCAAACAGGTCAAAAGCGCCAGACATTTTTGTATCCATCTCAAGCAAGCGCCGATTTCAAAGCACCTGCTTTCCATGCCTGGGGTTGTTCATTTTTGTCAATCGCAACAAAAACGAACCAAAAAATGCTCGCCCCGCTAAACTCGCTCCGCTCAGACAGTACCGGGGCCTCCCACCCGCCACACTAAATGTGTACAGGTTTAACCATTGTACTCCAAGCAGTAGCTATTTTTTTTAAGCAGAGGGCAAAGGTACGGATTGGGGGGGAGGTATGGAAGGTTTTGTAGAGATTTAGTATCAGAGACAAGAATGTCAAGCACTAAATAGTAAGATACTGATTATCAGGATAAAAATTGGCTGTAATTGGAGGCAGGAAATTGGAATTCGGAGTAGCCTGGCTGATGTCCGACCTCCGATTTCCCACCTCTGACTTTTACAGTAATTCCCAGTCTTTTAGCCAGTCTAATACGCTTATTTCACCACCAACTTCCGAGTCCAATTCCTTTGTCCTTGCCGAACTTGCACAAGGTATAAGCCACTCTGCCAGCTTGCGACATCAATTTCAACATTAGCATCAAAATTGTCTTCTAACTTAATGCTATAATGCTTTTGACCTGTAGCGTTAATAATTCTCAACTCTCCGTAAGAACTCAACCCCTCGACGTTTATCCAAAGTTTGTTTGTTGCTGGATTGGGAAAAATCGTTATCGAGGATACTTCCTGATTGCTTTCTATTTCAGCGGATACAATATCATCCTCATCAATGGTAATAATTAGAAATCTTGGAAACCGGGATAAAGGTACTAGGTAATCACCGTACCATTCTACCAACTCAAATCCGAATAGGAAAGTACCAGGCTGAAGATTTGGCCATAGAATTTCTCCCGTTGATTGATTTATTTGGAGCGAATCAAATGCGCCTTCTTCCAAACAAGTGCTTCCATCACCGTATAAACTGACGGCCCCATGATAACTGACCTTACCGAAGGGATCATCCACCCCTTGCAATTGCATATGGAAAACCCCGGCCTCGTCAATATAGTGATCAAAGGGATATGGTACCCAATGTGCTATAGTTGGATTTGTTTCAGGTTCTCCAAAACCAGAGAGTTGTAATGGAGCCCGCAAAAACACAGTGCAATTGTCAGTAATATTATCAATTTCAGATCCAAGCGGTAGAGGGGTAGGGTTACCCCAAAACGGAGCAGTAACGGACGGATTATTTCCATAATTAACGGTAATACTATACCGATACAGAGAAATAGCTGCGCTTATTTCAATAACGGTATCTAAACCTGTCGTAATTGTGGCTTCAGGATCACCGATACCAGGATGGATTATTTCTTCCAAGACACTCGTATCTAAATTAGAATCCTGATATAAACCTAACACCACATCGTAATTCGAGGTAGAAGGATTATAGTTAACAGTAAACTCTGACCCGTAAAAGTTTTGACCCTGCATATTCGAAGGTGCCCAGGAAAAAATCATAACCGCAGCTCGGAAGAGTAGGTATCTCAGGCGCATTTTCATCATGGTATTAATGTGATCTTCGATAGGTATTTATTCTGGGATTTCTCAAGATAAAAAGTAGAGCAATGGCAGATAAATTGAAAAATCAATTTCTTGGTCGGGCCTAAGTCACGATTGATTTATGCCCTAGCAATTAGCCTAATCATATTCTCAGAAATTAAGCTAACTTAACCCCATGGTCTTTAGCAGCGCTATCTTCTTATTTTATTTCTTTCCGGTCTTTTTGCTGGTCTACCTCGCTAGCCCCGTTCGATACAAGAATGCCGTGGCGCTCGTAGGTAGTTTGCTGTTTTATTTGTGGGGAGCACCGAAGTTTATTGTACTCTTATTAGCGTCTATTGCGGTAGACTTCTACCTGGGCAACGGTATCTATTACACCGAAAACAAGCGCGTTCGTCGCCAACTGCTAGGCCTGGGTGTGACGCTCAATGTAGCACTGCTGGCCTACTTCAAATACGCTAACTTCTTTGTCGCCAATTTCAATCGGGGACTGCAGGAGCTCGGCTTTTCTGCGGTGGAATGGACAGCGGTAGCCCTGCCCATCGGTATTTCCTTTTTCACTTTTCAGAAGTTGAGTTACCTGATTGACTTATACTACCGTAAAGCAGAACCACTGGAACGCCTGGCCAACTACGCACTGTACATTATTCTATTTCCACAACTCATTGCCGGGCCCATTGTAAGGTTCAAAGAAATTGCGGACCAAATTCGGGAGCGACGGGCCAATCTGACCACCGACAATAAACTCAACGGTATTTTTCGCTTTGTGGTAGGCCTTTCAAAAAAAGTCCTCATTGCTGATACCTTAGGTCAACAGGTGGACCTCGCCTTTAGTAATGGCCTGGCTGAAATGGGCACTTATGATGCGTGGATCATTCTCCTGGCCTACGCCATGCAGATTTACTACGACTTTTCCGGCTATTCCGACATGGCCATTGGTATTGGTCTGATGTTGGGATTTCGCCTACCGGAAAATTTCAATTTCCCGTATATCTCGCGAAGTATTACTGAGTTTTGGCGCCGTTGGCATATCACGCTCAGCAATTGGATGCGCGACTATCTCTACATTCCATTGGGTGGTAACCGTAAAGGAGTCTACCGTACCTACTTCAATCTAGTTGTGGTATTCCTCATCTCAGGTCTCTGGCACGGGGCAGCCTGGAGTTTTGTGTTCTGGGGCGCATTTCACGGGGCCTTCCTCATTCTGGATCGGCTCTTTCTACAGCGCGTGCTGGATCGTATCGGGCTACTGCCTGCTCTGCTCTTTACCTTTTTCATCACACTGCTGGGTTGGGTGCTTTTCCGAACCGAAAGCTTGAGCTTAAGTATCGACTATTACCAACTACTTTTTGCTGGTGAGGTGAGTACGCTGGAAATGAATAAGCAATTTTGGTTTACGCTGTTTTTGGCCAGCGGCATTGCCATTATACCTGGCCTGTTACGACAAGAAGAGCGCTTGAATAGTGTATTCCAAAGCGTTGATACCCGCAGTACGCTTACCAAGGCTTTCTTCAGCCTTCTCCTCCTCCTACTCTGCTTCTCACAGGTGGAGGTGAGTAATTTTAATCCCTTTATTTACTTCAGATTCTAATCCAATCCCATGAAACAATCGCTGATGAAGAAGTTGATATTCGGACTATTGCTGGCAGTGTGGCTCTTTCCACTTTTCTTTCAGAATTTTAGTGGGACTATCACCTTCCCACTCAAAGGATACCAAGTAAAAGCCAGGAAGGTAGATTTCAATCGGAAGCACGTCCTGGATGGTCAGTGGCAAAACTACGTGGAGGCCTACGCCAAGGATAATTTACAAACCCGGCACTTTCTCATTCGTCTCAATAACCAACTCAAATACTCCCTGTTCAACCACCTTAACGCCAATGGTGTCGAACAAGGTAAAAATGATTTTTACTTTGAGCGCCACTATGCGCAGTCTTACTTAGGGGTTACTTACAATGGCGAGGAAATTTTATCTGAGAAAGTAAAAACTATATCTGAGTTAAGAGACACACTCGCCAAGAGAGGAATTGAAACCCTGATAGTTTTAGCCGCCGGTAAAGGCCAGTACATGCCGGAGAATCTGCCGCCCCGCTGCGATACCATCCCCAAAAAAACGAATGATTACGAGGTGTTTTCACAAATGCTCAAGGAAGCCAATATCCCTAGCCTCGACCTTCAGCAGTACCTGCTCTCCATGAAGGATACCACCTCCTACCCTCTATTCACTAAGGGTAATATTCACTGGAGTTTTTATGCCATTTCCTACGTCACAGACACACTCCTGCAAACTTTAGAACAGCAATTGGATCAGGATCTTCCAGACTATGAGCGTGCTCCTGTCCGCTTATCCTATCAACCCCACTACTACACGGAAAAAGGCATCTTTGGCTCGCTCAATCTCTACTGGACCACGCTGGCCGACACCTTCGCTTACCGGGACATCAAAATAGAATCTATTGACTACGAGGGCAAGTACCGCCCCAAGGTCTGGGTGGTGGGAGATAGTTTTTACGGTACCCTGGTGACCTACGAAGTACCACAATACTTCTTTGATGAGAACACCACCTTTTTCTATTACAATGGTGCTATTGTCAACCACCTTGAAAACAAGCAATACGCTCCTGGTAAAATCAAGGACTACTTCTCCCAATTGGAGGAGCAAGACATCGTCATCCTCTGGACTACCGATGCCGGTATCGAGGGTTTCGACTGGGGAGCTTCGGATATGATTTTGGATCATTACCGGGGCACCACCGACTAGTCGGAATTTAGAAAAGCCCTACTTGGAAATGCCCTCCTATAGTTTCGTGGAATTCGTTTGGCTGTAATTTCTTCACGGCGGAATGAATCCCGAGGAACCATGTGTTACATCAACATTTCATCAAATCAAGGCCACATCCGTGTGCACCTCCAGCAAGCCCGGACCGTCATGCTTTAGCAACTGCTGTATGGCCATATCCAGCGCTGCTTTTTCCTTGACCTGAATACCCAGGGCACCACAACTTTCCGCGTAGGCGGCAAAGCTAGGATTCACCAAACTGGTAGCCCATACATCGAACTCGGCAGCTCGTTGTTCTTTGGAAATCTTTCCTAATTCATTGTTGTTCAGCACAATGACTTTGACAGACATTTTGTACTTGACCAGCGTAGTGATTTCCGCCAGGTACTGACACAAACCACCATCACCAGCTACCGCTATAATGGGGCGCTCGTGCTCCACCGCGGCAAAGGCGCCCATGGCGGCCGGCAAGGCAAAACCGATAGAGCCCAAGTAGCCAGACATGAGGAAACTATGATCCTGCGTTTCGAAGTAGCGGCCAAAGGAATAGGCGTTGTTGCCTACGTCTCCACATATCACGACGTTGGCTGGTGCCAGTCGGGTGAGGCCGTCAAATACAGCGATAGAGCTGACACCCTGACCATTACCTTCCAATAATCACTTCTGCTTCTCGGCCCGCCAGATGGCTCAGCAATCGGCGATTTCGTCCTGATGATGGTGCTTATTATCCAAGCTACTCACTTACTTATCAAACATGCCGATAGTGACTGAGATTCCTCCTCACAAGGCCACATCAATAGCATGAAACTTACTGAGGGCCAGTGGATCAAAATCAATCTGAATGGTCGGCTTCTTTGGCGTGATCCCGGTATGCTTGGAGAAGGAAGCGCCTACTACCAAGAGTAGATCACCTTCATTCATGAAGTAAGAGGCAATGGGCGTCCCACTACGCCCCAGCACCCCGCAACCCAGTGGGTATTGTTTTGAATACGAGTATATTTTGCTTCCGGCAGCAACTTATTTAGTAGTATTTGAATGACTTGTACAACAGCAATAAATTTTCAGATGAGTAAATGGAAATAACATATTAATTTACTGGTCTTCGCAAGAAGATCAGTAGACGCGAATACCTATGATCGATTTGGCGTAATACTACCGCTGATGAGGGCCGTATATCGTTGTTTTAATGCGACAATTAGCTGATGATTAGCACAGCGGAACAATGCAATTCCAAGGAAGAGCCAAGAGAGGGTTCTTACGGTTTTCATTCTATTGTCCTTTTTCTACATCGAAGCCGAAGTGTTTTGGGAATCCAAACTGCTTCGCTTTGAGTATAGCTGATGGAGAAATCAGGTAATTCCCGCAAGTTATCGTTCATCTCTTTGGAACTTCGCCTTTTTTAGATTGCAGTGAGTATTTGACTCGGTCATATGATGTTAAAAGGCTGTTAAGAGCTCCATAAGGTTGAGACTAGAATTGTACATTACACCACAAGTACAATAAGCTCTTGAAAATCAAATCACTCAAAATACATCTACTAATGAAAAAGTATTACGTTTTTGCTTTTCTGGCCCTAGTCCTTATTAGTTGTGCGATAGGAAAAGACACCTCTAAGGATGCGGCGTCTAAAGCCAAAGATTATGTCGCTATTGAGGGGGTGATTCAAAACTACTTCGATGGCTGGCTCACTGGAGATACTACCTTAGTTGGAAGCGCAATGCATAGTACCTGCAATCTGAAGTACGTTCGTGATGGGAAAGTAGCGAGAAGAGACCGAGCCCAATATTTAAGTGGCTTTAAACCAAGACCTCGTCTTGAAAATGCGGAAGGTAGAATCATTTCAATCGACATTACAAGGACTGCAGCAGAGGCAAAAATTGAACTAGAAACCGAGACGCGCTTGTTTACTGATTACTTCAACCTGCTGAAGGAAGGAGATCGGTGGTACATAACGGATAAAGTTTCAACCAGCATTGCAAAAGAATAGCATTATCGCTTCAGTAATACCAAAGAAGGGCACGGCGGTAGTCTGTACATGGCGTCCCTATTTTTCACCGTCAGTATGTTACCATTTAGCTTGTTTCTTCCGCAGGCTTGGTTATTGGTATTGCCTTACCAATTGGAGGGTATTTCGGAGTTTGTGTCTTAGCGCCTTCGGGTGCCGGTAATTCTTGTACTTCGTCCGGGAAGGTGAGGTGCGATACGTCTCTTTTGAGGAAGTCCTATCGCCAAGCCTAGTAATACTTCCTCCGCAAAGAGTAAGAGGATTTCCTGGACTAAAGACGCCTACGGGGTGGCTGGTCATTACATCAGCACTTTGTTTGATATTGAACCAGTAGCTTATCCTTTATTACGACAGTCGTTGGAGCTAGGGCGTTCCTATGTGGTTCCAGAATATCAGAAAGGTTACCTCCCCTTCTTCCTCTTGTGGCGTGGCATCTTGCTCACCTTGATCCGCCACCCCCAATATCACTACCTCATTGGCCCTGTGAGCATTAGCAAATTCTATTCGGATGTGTGATTGTGCAGTTTGTCAAGCGCTACTACTATGATCACGATCTGGCTCAATCCTTTCACCCCCACCTTTGTACTCCAAGTGCAAGAAATGGAGATGGACAAAATAACGGGGCAACGCTTGCAAGATTTGGAAACTTTCCTGGCCACCATTGAGCCGGAGCACATGAAACTCCCCATTTTACTTAAGCAGTAGACTAAACTGAATGCCCGTTTTATTAGTTTCAATCTGGGCCCGAACTTCTCGGATGCCCTGGATGGCTTGATGATCCTTAACTTAGCGGACCTGCCGCCGAATATTATTCAGTTACTGGAAGAAAAATAGGACTACATGTTGGGTAAACTACGGGCGATTTTTCGCCTCTTATTCTTTGCTTTCGGAGCGATCTTTTACATCACCCGTTATCTGATACCCGTTATTTTTACTGGTACGAATGTGGACCGGGGCATTCGCTTGCGTAAGGAGTTTACCAATCTTTTCTTTTGGGCTTTGAACATTGACGTGGAGGTATTTGGAGACTTTCCGCAAGGAGGCGGGCTTTTGGTTTGTAATCACCGCTCCTATATCGACCCATTTTTACTACTAAAAGATGTAAGTGCCATGCCCGTAGGTAAAGTCGAAGTGCTGAGTTGGCCCATTATCGGCACGGCAGGCAAGGTATCCGGAGCCATTTTCGTGGACCGGAGCAGCCCGGAAAGTCGGCAAAAGGCCAGGCAGGATATCACACGCGCGGTGAAAGATGGCTATTTTATCATCAACTACGCGGAAGGTACCACCCACGGTGAGCCCCTGACAATTGACTTCAAGCCCGGTATGTTTCGTGATGCGGCACAAGAAGGCTTTCCAATTATTCCAGTCGCCTTAGACTATCAGCGCCGTTCCGATTACTTCATAGGAACTGATACTTTTGTACCGCACTTCCTACAGGCTTTCTCTCATCCTAGGATGAAAGTGAGGGTATTTTACGGACCGCCCATTACCGGTACGGAAGCCGGAGAACTCCTACAGACTACCAAGACCACTATTGATCAGCAACTCAGCACCATTCGCCAAGATTGGCACCAAGGGTAAAGCATGAACAAACTTCAACCGCCCCGAAAATGGTACAAGATGAAACGCTATTGGGAGCTAACTCTACTTGTCATCTGGTTGGTATTTGCCTACAGCGAAGGACCGAAGCTGCGCTACGAGCCGGAGGCCTAGTTTTTGTTGCACCATCGGTATCTCTCGCCCTTGAACCTGCCAGCTGGTGGCGGGAATTACTCAACCTACCGCCACTCTGCTGGCTAGCTCCACCCACTTTTCGCGTCTACAATCAAGAGATCATTTCGCTCAGGAGTGAGCTCGAAATGATGGAAAAAGACGGGGAGGATTTAACGATTCCCGTTACGGTAGTCCAGGAAGAGAAGGACCCACTGGTACCCGCTGGCAATGCCGATTTTATCCAGGATAAAATGATCAACGGCATGAAGACCAAAGTGGTCATGCTAGAAGGAGCCAATCACTTCATTTTGTCAGGTATTGGCATCATTGGGTTCAAAAACCGCCGCCAAGGTAGATTTTGTAATGGATTCTTCGATCATTGAACTGATTTAAATTGAAAAATAATTCCGCGCCTTCCAATCGATATTTTTTTATGGCTTTTGCGCCTCCAAGATTCTAACGCAAATCAGAGTCAGAAAGATAAAAACCTGAGGTTTTAACTCCAGCTAGACAGCCTAATGTCCGATTTTTTCTTATGTCAATCTGCCCAAAACGCCCTTGAATACACCTACCGGATTATGCTAGGTAATTCGGCGAAAGAATCAATCTCATAATCAGCATAAGATGAGGATTCTTTGCTGGGTGATCTGCGTTGGATGGTATTCATTCCCATCTCCTTTCCTGCTTTTAGCTCGGAATCCGGATTATCTCCAATGACCCACGTCTGTGACGGATGCAACCGCATATCAGAAAGAATCTGCTTAAATATAGTTCGCTTGTACCGCCTGGGTTTCAAACGGGGATCATCAATAAAAACGCCCATAAAATCAGCCCGTATTCCCAGCGCTTTAATTTTTGCCACTTGCAATTCTTCTAGTCCAGTAGTGACTAATATCTTAGGAAGCGCTATTGACTTCAACACTTGATAATCAGCAAAGGGCGATATCTCCAATTGCTGGTAGTCTACCACTGCGATGGCCTGGTAAAAGTTCGCGATAATGGGCTCAGGAAGCTCGTATTTTACCAATACATAATCAATCGGTCTGGTCCACAACTCGGCAATGGCTTCCTCCGCAACTAGGGCGGTTCTATTTGCTAGTAGGTAGTCTCGCACCAGGGAAATAGCCGGATCGAAAATGACCGGATTCATAGACTTGGTGGGGAAGATGGTGTCGTCCAGGTCGATAATGAGCATCAGTATTCTTTTTTTTGCGTCAGAGAGCAGTAAAAGAACCAAATTACCAACTATTTCAAAGAGACGCTAGACCAATTGCAGTATTCCCAGCACCAGAAATATCCCCCCTCCTGCCTTATTGGTGTAATAGTCGATACGGCCTAGCCGCTGCACGAGCCAATTGCCCAGTTCCACATAAGTCAAAAAAACGACACCTGCCCCAATGCTCCCAAATATTCCGGTAGGCCTTTCGGATGGGATATGCCAGATCATAGATATGCGCGGGTTCGCCCGCAACACCATTGAACTCCAGTATCTTGAAGTCTTCCCCAGACCGCAGGGCTTCCATGCTTTTGCATTTCATATCAAACCGCCCGTAGTAGATATCATCTATCTGCATACCCACCCGATCAAAAACTTGATGAATTTTGTCGTCAATGAAGTGGTTGCCGTTGAGAAATTTTGTGCCACGATAATGGTTTCCGATAGGTTCTAGCAATTCGGACTTACCTGCCGGAATAACCCTTTGCATGAGGGCTAGTTTATCTGCTTGGAAACGCTCCAGCTGCAAACTTGCCCGTGGGTTATTTTGCATGAATTCTTCCACCGTAGATTTCCCATTGCTACAAATTGATAGCATTTCCTTGATGTAAATGGAACTCATCGTACCACGCTTGCTGCCGGGTATGCTGGCCGATACTGGCAGAAGAGAGCAAATCAAGTGATTGTTGATATTCCTCGGCTGTTAAAGTTTGTAGGGGAAGGTGCGATTCTTCTGGTCGGTGTACAATTCAATTATTGAATCTAAGCGCCTGCTACTTTATACTACAACTGTTATAGTGACAACAATTTCCCTCATTCAGATGACTTGACATTACCGAATTTATCCCAGACGGCTTAACTTAAAGTCGGTCTTCTCATCAACGCCCATTTATTGACCAGCTAACTTCTTGTAAAATCAGACTAAACGTTCATGCTACAGCAACCCATTAAGGCGATAGCCTTCAGCCAGCTCACCGAAAAGCGACCAGAACACCTGCTCATCAATCAATTAGACCTGGTAGCGATTCGCTACGGGGACGAAGTATCCGTGCTCTATGGCCGCTGCCTTCACCGGGGTGCCCTTCTAGGTGACGGCTACATTGATGGTCACAACCTGATTTGTGGGGTACACGGTTGGGATTACCGCTACGACACAGGAGTGAGCGAATACAATAATGAAGAGTTTCTGCACAAATTTCGTACTGAGATCAAAGACGATTTTGTCTGGTTAGACGAAGTCGAAATCAATGAATATCTGACGGAGCACCCGCAACCATTTGATCGTGACGCCTACCTTGGCACCTACGCAGATACGCATCCGGAAAGTACAGAGCCCTACACCAACTACATTAAGGAACTGGCTCGTAACGGATTAAAGAAGTATGGCCACCACGGCCCTTCTGCCTCCATGGGAGTGGATCGTAATACGCTTCCGAAATGGGAAAACATTCAGTTTTTACCGGCCCAGTTGGCTAGTCGGCCACTACTAGACCACGAAGAGGTAAAGTCACAAACGATCATTGGGCCCAGAGCGAAAAAACCGTTGGTGCTGGATATTCCCGTCTTTGTATCAGATATGAGCTACGGTGCGCTTTCGCGCGAAGCGAAGATTGCCCTTTCGCGCGGTGCAGAACTGGCTGGTACTGGTATTTGCAGCGGCGAAGGTGGCATGCTACCGGCAGAAAAAGAAAATAACTCGCGCTATTTCTACGAGTTGGCATCCGGCAAGTTCGGCTTCACCTGGGAGAAAGTACAGAAGGCACAAGCTTTTCACTTTAAGGGAGGACAAGGGGCCAAAACAGGTACCGGAGGCCACCTACCGGGCAATAAAGTAACCGCCGAAATTGCCGAAGTAAGAGGACTCCAACCAGGACAGGCGGCCATTTCCCCCGCCGCTTTCCCCGATCTCAAAACAGCGACTGACTTTAGGGAGGTGGCACAAGAAGTACGTGAAAAAACGGGAGGTATTCCGGTAGGATTCAAGATCGCCGCCAGTCATATTGAAGCAGACATTGATTTTGCTTTAGAAGTAGGTGTAGACTACATCATTCTGGATGGTCGTGGTGGTGGTACAGGCTCCGCTCCTACTATTTTGCGTGACAATATCAATATTCCTACCATACCCGCCCTCGCGCGAGCTCGCCGCCATTTTGATAAACTTGGTATTGATAACATTAGTCTAGTGATTACCGGTGGCCTACGTGTAGCCGAAGACTTTTGTAAAGCTATGATGCTGGGAGCTGATGCCGTGGCAGTATCCAACTCTGCCCTTCAAGCTATTGGTTGCCTTGGTATGCGCGCCTGTGGTTCCAATCACTGCCCGGTAGGTATTGCTACGCAAAAGGAAAGCTTGCGCAGCCGTTTAATCATTGACGCTTCGGCGCAACAACTCGCTAATTTCTTTGGTGCTACCAATGACTTGATGAAGGTGGTAGCCCGCGCATGTGGCCATAATGATTTCAGCAAGTTCAATTTCAACGACCTCAGCACAATGGATTATAATATGCACCGCTTAACCGGAATAAACTATGCAGGTATACAATAGAACTGACCGACGGCTCCATCAATTGGCTCAGCTACTGGCTAAAGCTGGTCGTAGTTATGTACCAAAAGAGGAAGATGACAGCCATACGAATCTGTATTTTGATGCGATGGGCCAGCGCCTGTTCACGCATTCCTTTGGGGATGACCACAGAAAGCTGGCCTTTAGCTTGGTGCACCAAACCTTTGAATGGGTTGCGGTAAATGGGCAAGAGCAGACCGTCGCCAGCCTTAGGGGGCAATCGTTGGAAGAGCTCGAAGCCTCCATTGCGAAAGCCATGTCCGTCGCCGGTTTTGATGGAGATGCCTACAACGCACCACTTCACTACGAGATCCCGAACTATGAGGACTTAGCAGATGCCTTCACTCCGCTGGAACCAGAAGCCCTAATCGAATGGCAGTACTATCGCCGTTTGGCCAACCAGGTAGGTATGGCACTACTGGGGTATCTGTCCACACCAGGTCAAGCCTGTATCTGGCCCCATCATTTTGACACGGGCACTTACAGCTTAGTCGCCAACCGGATGGGTATTGGGTATGGCCTGGCCATGCAGGACGACCTGGTAGGTGGTCCCTATTTCTACGTTGCTGGTTATCCCCAAAACGGCACGATCGATTACAGCCAAGCCCGACAACTCAGCGCCGGCCAATGGAAAATTACGGATAACTGGAAGGGCGCCGTATTACCGCTTACCACTCTGCCCCCTCGTCATTCCATGCGGATGATTATGCGCTTTGTACGGGAGGCTGCGGATTGGTATTTGCGGGTGTAGGCTCACTGCGTTCGCGGGCTAAGCTCGCCGGTGGCTCGCGGGGGAGTTCGCTTTGCTCACGGGTGTAGCTCACTGCGTTCGCGGGAGGAGCTCGCAAAGCTCGCAGTTGTAGCTCACTCTGTTCGCGGGAGTGCTCGCAAAGCTCGCGGTATATGTTCAGTGCGTTCGCGGGGGTAGCTCGCCGGTGGCTCGCGGTTATAATTTAGCGTGAGAAGTCATTGATTTGTTTTTACTATCCGGGCGGAGTAGGTGGCATCTGGCGCCCGTAACTTCAGGAGGTAGATGCCAGCAGGTAGGCTCGCAAGTTCAATTTCAGATTCTGGCGTTTCGTACTTGGCCCTTAGTCGCCCTTGCGTATCAAAGACGAGTAGTATCAACACTATTTTACCACGACTAGCTTTGTGACGCTGCCTTCGCCGGCTCGCCAATTCCAGCCGCTTGGAAAATCTCTGCTAAAATCATCACCAGTACACAACCAATCAGGTTGAGCCACAAGAAGGCGACATTGATAACCTCGTATTGATCTAACAGGAATATCGTAACCACAACAAGTTCCGCCACTATCGCTGCGATAAAGACGGCTAAACCGCCAATACGCTTTTGGAAGAAGGCGACCATGAATATCCCCAGAATAGATCCGTAGACCAGTGAGCCAATTACATTTACTAGCTGAATCAAGTTTTCGAAAAGATCAGCGTAGAGCGCGAAGATGAGGGCTAACACCCCCCAGAGGATCGTGAACCACTTCGAAGCAGATAGATAATGCTCATCTTCCCGATCGGAGACCACGGAGCGTTTATAGATATCAATGACCGTGGTTGTGGCCAGGGCATTAAGCTCAGAAGAGGTAGAGGACATGGCGGCAGAAAATATCACGGCTAGGAGTAGCCCTACTAAGCCCACAGGTAAATAATTAATAACAAAGGTGATAAACACATAATCAGTGTCCTTGGTCTTCGCATTCCCATCACTAGCCACATCAATGAGCCAACGAACTTCCTCACGAAAAGCCGCATCCACCTGTTGGTAATAATCCATCCTGGAAGAACTCATTGCGATAGCGGCCTCATCCTCACTGTTTATTGCCGCAACCATTTGGTCCACTGCCTCCTGCTTTTGATTCAGTATCATATCATAGGATGCTTCCAGATGGTCCATCTCCGCTGCTGTCATCTGATTTTCCTCAACAACCTGAAGGTTGGCCGTATTGAAGTGGATGGGTGGCTTTACAAATAGGAAGAATACAAAAACCAGGATACCCACAAAGAGGACCAGAAACTGCATAGGTACTTTGATAATACCGTTGAACAACAGACCTAGCCGACTCTCTGTCAAGGAACGCCCACTTAAGTAGCGCTGGACTTGTGATTGGTCGGTACCAAAATAGGACATGAAGAGAAACACACCTCCAAGCATCCCCGACCAAAAGGTGTAGCGGTTGCTCATATCAAAGGAGAAGTCGACAATGTTCATTTTGCCCATGTGACCAGCAATATCTACGGCATTTGAAAAGCTGACCTCCTCCGGCAACTGATACATTAGAATGATCGCCGCCACAAACATTCCCGATAGGATGATGACCATTTGCTGTTTCTGGGTAACACTAACTGCTTTGGTTCCTCCCATTACGGTGTAGAAAATCACAATAATTCCTATACCCAGAATCGTCCAGTTCAGATCCCATTCCAGTAGTGTACTTAAAATAATCGCTGGTGCGTAAATAGTAATACCTGCCGCTAAGCCCCTTTGCACTAAAAAGAGTATAGCCGTCAGGGTTCGGGTCCGCAGATCAAAACGACCTTCCAGGTATTCGTAAGCTGTATATACCTTGAGGCGGTAGTACAAGGGTAGTACGAATATGCATAGAAAAACCATTGCAATAGGTAAGCCAAAGTAGAACTGTGCAAAACCCATTCCGTCTTCAAACGCTTGGCCTGGAGTGGATAGAAAGGTAATGGCACTAGCCTGGGTTGCCATAACGGACAACCCGATAGTCCACCAACGAAGATCACGATCACCGAGAAGATAACTCTGTACACTCTTGATGTTTCGGGTGTGATAGACACCATAGGCAACAATTACACCTAAAGTGCCGAGCATCACGAGCCAATCGAGCCAATGCATAGTAGATAATTAAACGTAAGTACGGGTAAACCAGTAGAAAAGTCCGATAAGTACAAAGTGTAGAATGATGACCAGTAGATACAAGGCCCGCCAGCTTCCCAAGATTGGAGGTTGTTCGTCGGCTGGCATTGCCTCTGGTTTTATTTGATCGTCATGCATACGTTCGGGCTTACAATTAGGGCGGTGAAGATAGCTAATTTTGTAATCCCCAAAAGGTGGTGATTCTGTGGAAGCTGTTATTTTTGCAGCAAACACAGTACTATGGGAGATATGGATACCGACCAGCTGCAAGGCTGGATGCAGACTTTGGTTGAACTTGTAACCAACTACGGACCACCTTTACTTTTAGCGATCATTCTTTTGGTGGTCGGTTTGAAAATTATTGGCCGTGTCGAACGCGTGGCTGCCAAAGGCTTAGCCGCTGCCGGCATTAGTGACAGTCTGGTTCCATTTCTTAGTTCCCTCATTGGTGTAGGTCTGAAGGTCCTACTCTTTTTAGCGGTAGCCGGTATTGTTGGTATTGATACGGCCTCCTTCGTAGCGGTACTGGCAGCTGCGGGTTTTGCAGTAGGTTTGGCCTTACAAGGCAGCCTTAGCAATTTCGCTGCTGGCATCATTATTCTAATCTTCCGGCCCTATAAAGTTGGGCAGTGGATTGAGGTATCTGACCGCTTTGGACGGGTCGAAGAGATTCAGATTTTCAATACCATCCTGATCACTCCCGGAAACAAGACACTGATCATCCCCAACGGGCAGGTCGTGGATAATATCGTCACTAATTTCTCGGAACGGGGCTATGTGCGACTTGAGTTGGCGGTAACTATGCCTTACGGCGAAGACTTCCCTCGGGTAAAGGAGATCATCTTTGATGTTCTACGGGATACGCCTAATGTGCTGAGCGAACCAGAACCGGAAGTAGGCATTGAAACATTTGACACCCACAGTATCATTCTTACCGTGCGCCCGTACGTAGAGCCGGACCACTACTGGCCCGTAACTTTTGATGTGCACCAGCGTATTAAAACGGCCTTTAGCTCTAACAAAATTCAGGTATCTTATTCTGAGGGTATTGAATTGGGGGCGATTGGGAAGTAGGTTGAATTGTTGGGTTAGTTGTGTTAGTGAATTTGGTGAATTTGGTTAGCCCACCTTCGCAGAGCTTCGGCGGATGTGCTTAGTTGAGAATTAGCTAGACGGTTCGAGTGTTAGATGGTTTGACGGTTAAGAGTATGTCTAAAATTAATCGCGCATTGATAGTCAGTATTTTAGGGTTTTGA
>JBCBWU010000061.1:0-34949 GCA_039816955.1 Bacteroidota bacterium | reverse complement strand
GAGTACTCATTTTCTTCTTCTTCCTCATCATCATCTGCAGGTGGTGGATCCCCTCCGAAAATCGCTATCCTATTAAAGCTGGTATTCCCATCATTGTCGGTAGCAATCACCTGTAGGTAATGCGTGTCATGAGACAGATTCTGGATGGTAGTCGTTAAATCAGTGAAGATGTAGGGGGCTTCAGTATCCGTTCCAACTGGTTCTCCATTGATCAGCAACTTCACATTTTCAATAGTCCCGTCATTATCGTACGCGTCCACTTGGATATCTCCACCTAGCCATGTAGATACGTCGATAGCACTAGTTGGATTGATAAAACTCACATGGGGTACCTCGCCCCGAAAGCCGCCATCAGAAAAGTCGCCGTTTCCACTCCATGCAGTTAGCAAATCATATATTTCTCCCGACTGCTGCTCAGGTATGACAGTGTTTTCCACTGCACCTACCCCCAAGCGATCTGTCAACTGTTGGAGGTAAAGACTCCTTGGCTGCACCGTTGTCCCCCAGCTCTCCCAATATCCGTCGCCGGTCTGATTGGTACCTATACAACCGATGCCCCAATTTATCGCACCACGGGGGCTATCTACCCGAAACTCACCGTTGTAGGATGCTATATTCCAAAACATGGTTTGAGCACCGGACCAGCCATGCCCCGTACCTGAGTTACCCCGATTCCAAACCCTGGTAGAACCTGCCCGAATGTTGTCAAAAAGGGTTCCGGTAGCCCATCGGTGATGGGGACCAATATCTGATTCAGCACTTGCTGCCAGCCCATCCAAAAAGACGTTAGGCCCTGTGACCCTGGAACCCGTCACAAAATCGTGACGCCCGTCTTTTGCATAACATCTTTGAAATAGATTCCCTACCCCATCCTGAATGGCAAAAGAATACCTTCTACCTCCCGTAACTCGAGATTTAGGGTCAATGTATGCGCAATCCTGAACGGTAATGAAGTTTGCGCCGTCTATATTTACAGTACTGTAGGCGAGATACTGACCTGTCACTTGTTTGACCCAGCAATTTTCAGTGTTTCTTAGCCGAACCGCAGTCCAGGCGTGTGATTCATCCGTACTACTATCGTAGAAGGACTGGATTCTCATATTTTCAACACCGCAGTGGCTGATGCGCCTTGTTGAGCTTACCCTTGTAACTACACCACCTCCATAGTGTTCTTCCATCACATCAACAATGGGGATGTCTATGGAAATTGTATTACCAGAGATAGCCATAATCACCCGCTCATGCTCAATCGTATAAGAACTTGGTGTCCAGCCAAAACAATCACTATCTCCCGCACAGAGCGTTTCCTGATCCATGCCCAATTCATCGATCCAGACTTGGTTGGGTGTTCTCGTTACCACAATTTTCTCTCCCACCTCCAAACCTGATGCATCCGAAATCTCAAAGGCATAAGACCCTACCGGTACATAATCCGTTGTAATGGCTTGCTCAGACGCGGCATCTTTAGTGGTACCACCACTTCCCACTATACTGATCACATTATGATTTACTCGCAGATTTGAATGAAGAACAGTCCCATTTAATCCCTGCCCCTCCCCTCTCAAGACGACTCCTGAGGCTCTGATTGACAAAGTATTCTCTAGACCATAATGTCCTGCTTTAAGCAAGACTACCCCTCGGAATCCGTTATTATCAGGTTCGAGCGCTTCCACCAGGTCGATCGCGGCCTGAATTCTTCCAGCATCATCTCCTTCTTCTGGGGTAACGATAGCCCCAATTGGGATATCAGTAGGAAGTGAAACACCTCCTCCCATATAACCGGCGTAAGAAAAGTCAGGAATCGTGTTGACCTCATTTGATTGGCCCAACATAGCGAATGGAACATAAACTAATTCCCCTTGATCCATATAGATCAATTGCGAAGCGTTTTGTCCACGGGCCGAATACACACCAACAAGGCTGAATATTAGTAGAAGTAATCGCTGAATATCCATAGGTTTCACGTATTACAGATCTGATCAGAAGCAAGTAAAAAATTTGTACTTCGAGCCTTTGACACTAGTCCTCCTGAAATTTTGTCAAACTGGTATCTAATGGGACGAAACGATAACTTTTGAAACGTCAGAGGAGTGCCTAAATAGACACTCCTCTTACCATTATGGGAGTTTATACTCCATACTTACATCTCTCAATAAATTTTCGAGATTTATTCATCTTCACCTACTGAAGCATCTGTGGTATTTGGATGGTAAGGAGTAAGTGGATTAAGTGGGTCATCACCAGGGTTCAAATCCTCACCTGCTACCCTTCCTTGGAAGTTATCTTCGAAAACGACTACCTCACTTCCTGAATCTGAAGAATAGATCACGATATCATCAACATGATACACGCCATCAGAAACCGCTGAATTTGAAGCGTACTTCCACTGGAAATTAAAGGCGCCGTCTTTGACTGCCTCTAAATGCGGGCCTTCATCAGCAGAGCCACCATTAGTTGTACTGATAGCGTCAGTGATTACCGTCTGGCCACCAATAATCACACTATAGGTTGGTGCGTTGGTGCCATCAGCTGCCCAACTTACCTCTACCGGAACCCAAACGTTAGCCATTCCTTCAGGGAAGTTTGCGGCAGCAATAGCGTCGTCGGAAGCCCCTTCACGGAATTCGTGTGGTGCGTTGTCTTTCAATCTTACTTCAACCAGTGCAAGGTCACCAGTTGTTGAGCGACCGGAAACGTTGATAAAGCCATCCTGAATGTCCATATCTACCGGACCTTCAGCAACTCTGTACATAAAAGTAATTCTTCCAGTAACAATGGAATCCATTGGTGCATATCTAAGCTCGCCAGTATCGTCATCTCTGGTATCGGTAAGAACAGCATACCTGTTTCTAGGTGCGGTAACTTCGATTGTCTCAGTCGTCGTACCTTCTACTCCATCGGTAGCTGTTACCGTCAATGTTACGGTATAAGTACCCTCAGCAGAAAAGGTATGGGTAGGATTTTCGTCCATTGAAGTTCCGTCTCCACCAAAGTCCCAGGATGAGACAAAAGAATTATCAGCAATTCCATTCACTACAGAGTTGTTAGTGAAATCATAGGTCAAAGAATTGTCGGCATCAACCTGTGCCGTGAAATTGGCAACGACGGTGGATGGATCAGGATCTGGTACCATACCGTCATCATCATCACCACAAGAGCTGATCATTGTAAATGCCAGCAACAGAGACATCATTAGAAAGATGTTCGTGTTTAATTTACCTAGTAAATGTTTCATATTTTTTATTTAAAATTAGTTGATCAATCATTGGTTCTTGGGTGACCCATTCGGGCTGAATAAGTCATACAGCCAAGTAACTCCGCTTAATTTTTGGAGCAGATTTCAAAGCAGTTTTAGCCGTATTAGTCACCTGTTGTTTGTAATAACTTTTCCTTAGTGTTAACACTCATCATTCCAGAGAAACCCCATGGAACTAGTGCTGCACAACGAATTTCTTCATCGCAAGCCCTTCGGCAAACTTCAATTTCACGGAATAGATACCACTTGGCAGTTGAGAAACGTCAATACCTGTGGTGTTGGGGCGAATCACATTGAGTTGTCTACCCGCTAGGTCATACACCTCCAGGTCCAAGACTTCCATTTCGCCGCTTTTGATATTCAGTATGGTGGAAGCAGGATTAGGATAGAGTGTCACTTCCTCACTTAGAAGTATACCCTCGGTCGAAACGACCATCTGGTCATTCTGGTTTCCAGGGGTACCGACCTGATTACCGGCCTCGTCATAGACCAGCGTGGAGAATACCCAGTTCTGTGGCAGGTTATTATCCGCAGCGTTCATCACCTCGGGGTCGACTAGCAGCATAAAGGATACTTTCGAAGAGCTGCCCATTGGTGGAATACCCACAGCGGACTGCGCTTCACTACAGCTGCCAGAATCCATGTTACCAATGTATTCCCCGTAGCCATAATCATACAGCACCTCGTCTACCAGGGTGCCATCCGCTTTCTGAATAATAACTCCATCTGGACAAGAGGTATCGCCATCATCGGCGTAGCTGCTCTCATTGTTGAAGCCGGGCTTTTCGTAGTCGTAGAAGTAATCGAACTGTACTCCACCGTGTGCCGCAGGAATATCGAAACCAGAGAATACCGCGTAAGAATTCGGTTCCAGGGTAAAGCTGGAAATGGTTGACACATTCGAAGAACTAGAGGCATCGGTTAGAGTCCAGCCATCCATTACTACTGGCTCGTCAGTGGTATTATAGACTTCAAACCACTCTACGTGTCCTTCATCGGGCGTCAAATCTGCACCCGCTGGATTATTAGGCAGGGCAGCATCTAGTTGTTCCTGAGTTGGCTTCAACGGGCGGTTGTGGTATTCTGTGATAATCACTTCACCGGTTCCCGGATCAGCAGGCTCCGGTGGCAGAGAGCCATCGTTGGCTAAGCCAGGCGTACCGAGCTGGTTATTTGCTTCATCGTAGACAATAGTGGAAAATGACCAGTTTTCTGCCAGATCGTTCGCCGCTGAGTTCATGACCGCAGGATCCACATTGAGCATAAAGGAGATCTTAGAAGAACTGCCCATGGCAGGAATACCAATGGCTTCCTCATTGTCCATACAGCTTCCAGAGCTCTCATTGCCAATGTACTCGCCGTAACCGTAGTCGTAACGCACTTCGTCTACGAGCGTACCGTCTGCTTTTTGAATAATGACTCCGTCTGGACAAGAGGTATCACCATCATCAGAGTAGCTGCTTTCGTTATTAAAACTGGGCTTCTCATAGTCATAAAAATAGTCGAATTCAACATCGCCCTGCGCTGCGGGGATATTGAAACCCGAGAACACTGCATAGGAGTGTGCCTCAATTGTAAAACTGCCAATCGTTGTTACATTGGAAGAACTAGAGGCATCGGTTAAAGTCCAGCCATCCATCACAACAGGCTCATCTGTAGTATTGTAGACTTCAAACCACTCGACATGCCCTTCGTCAGGAGTCACATCGGCACCAGCCGGGTTGTTCGGTAAGGCAGCATCCAACTGTTCCTGAGTTGGTTTTTGTGGTCGATTGTGATATTCGGTAATGATTACTTCACCAGTGCCGAAATCGGTAGGACCAGGAGGCATAGAACCATCATTGGCCAGTCCAGGTGTTCCCCGCTGGTTACCTGCATCATCGTAAACGATAGTAGAAAATGACCAGTTCTCAGGGAGATCGTTAGCCGCAGCATTCATAACCGCAGGGTCCACATTAAGCATAAAAGACACCTTAGAGGAGCTGCCCATCATGGGGATCCCAATGGCTTCCATATTATTCATACAGCTTCCGGAACTCTCATTGCCAATGTACTCACCATAACCGTAGTCATAGCGTACCTCGTCTACTAGCGTACCATCCGCCTTCTCAATAATAACTCCATCCGGACAAGACGTATCGCCATCATCCGCATAACTGCTTTCGTTATTGAAACTGGGTTTTTTGTAATCGTAGAAATAGTCAAACTCCACACCACCTTGGGCTTCAGGAATATTGAAGCCGGTAAACGCTGCGTAGCTATGCGGTGCAATCGTAAAGCTTCCAATGGTGGTCACATTTGAAGAGCTAGAAGCATCGGTCAATGTCCAGCCATCCATTACGACAGGCTCATCGGTAGTATTATAAATTTCAAACCATTCCGTATGCCCCTCATTTGGAGTATTGTCTGCACCGGCCGGATTGTTCGGCAAGGCTGCATCCAATTGCTCTTGGGTCGGCTTTAAAGGGCGGTTGTAATATTCGGTAATAATAACCTCACCGGTGCCTTGACAGAGAATACTTCCGGCAAGTGTAAGAAATAGGGAAAGTAAAATTAGTCGCATGACCTTCAGTTTATTTAGGATGATGATCAGTAGAAGAAGTTGCGTCATCTTAGCTAGTTGGCCGTTACCAAAATGGCTACTGGTCTGCCACATTTCTTCTTACTAATTAACGGTAATATTGGTTGACCAATAAATTGGTTGACCAAAATTAACAGGACAAAAATAGGCATTTGAATGTTTTGACCAAATTTTTTTTGTCTAATACGCAATATCAATCAAGAATTCCATTAATCGAGTAACTGCAAAAAAAATTTGGCAACTCAAAAATATGGTCTATATTTGGTCGACCAATAAACTGGTCAACCAATTTTACTACTACCTTAATAAGTGGAAAAGAAGGTTGGAGGAATTACCGGAAAGCGAGCAAAAGAATCCACGAGAAGAGATTAATAGGAGGGCGTCTACCAATTCAAAAAAACAAAACGATTAAAATGAGTTTACACGATAGTATCCAACCAACTAAAGCGTACTGGATCGATGAGGAAACTCCATGGGAACAAGTACAACCAGGGCTAAGTCGTCAGATCATGGGTTATGACGGCAAGATCATGCTGGTCAAGGCAAAATTCGAAGCCGGAGCTGAAGGCTATTTGCACAAGCACTATCACTCGCAAGTAACCTATGTAGAGAGCGGTGAGTTTGAGATGACCATTGGCAATGAGGTGAGAACCATCAAGCGGGGCGACTCCTACTATATCCCTCCGCACGTTATGCACGGTTGTGTATGTACCAAGCCAGGAATTCTGATTGATGTGTTCAGCCCAGCCCGGGAGGACTTCCTCGGACACGAAATGCTAGACCTCTAAGCTTATGGTAAATCAAGTTAAAAAGAAAGTTGGAGGTCTTCGTTGGTGGGTAATTGGACTCATCGCACTGGCTACCGTCATCAACTACATCGACCGGCAGGCACTTGGGGTATTATGGCCCGACATTGCGAACGACCTCTATCCCGGTGAAACGGACGATGGGAAAAAGGAAATCTACGCCTGGATCACCGGCAGCTTTATCTTCTTCTACGCCGTGGGGCAAGCGCTATTTGGTAAGATCTTTGATTGGGTTGGAACGCGCTTGGGTTTTGCAATATCCATTGGTGTTTGGTCTATTGCCACTGCCTTACACGCATTTGCCCGTGGAGCATGGTCATTCGCGATCTTTAGATCGATACTTGGAGTAGCAGAAGCTGGTAACTGGCCGGGAGCAGCTAAGAGTAATGCAGAATGGTTTCCTACACACGAACGGGCTTTTGCCCAAGGATTATTCAATTCTGGTGCAGCAATAGGTGGTATCGTCGCCATTCCTGCAATCGCCTTCATGACCGTCTATTTTAGCTGGCAAATGATCTTCATTGTTGTGGGTCTAGTAGGTTTACTATGGTTAATTCCATGGTTTCTAATCGTGAAGGCTCCACCACAATACCATCCGAATATTTCAGAGGAGGAACGCAATTATATCCTCAGTGGTCAAGAGACTGCAAGTAATGATGAGACCGATGACGATAATGCCTACAACCCCACTACCACTGAG
Organism: Bacteroidota bacterium; assembly: GCA_039816955.1. GTDB lineage: Bacteria > Bacteroidota > Bacteroidia > Chitinophagales > Saprospiraceae > Lewinella. Next base: position 27,606 of record JBCBWU010000061.1, on the reverse strand, counting down.
CTTCTTGGACACAAGGAAAGTTGGGGCGTGATTTTGGCTTCCTCCGCTATCGACCCCATCTGGTGGTTGTTCATTGTCTGGATTCCTATCTACCTCAACGGTGTCTATGACATGGATGTCAAAACAATTGGGATCTACGGATGGGTACCTTATGTAGGTGCCATGCTTGGAGCCTGGTTTGGTGGGCTACTTGCCCAGAACCGGATCAAAGTCGGATGGGATGTCAACCAAACCCGAAAGTGGGTAATCACACTAGGCTGTATCATTATGTTTCCCTCCTTCTTTTTCCTGATGAACCCCGGTTCACCAACGATGGCAGTAATCATAATGGCTGTGATCTTATTTGGTTTCCAAACCTCTATTGGTAATGTCCAAACACTACCCAGTGACTTGTTCGGAAAGAACACGGTAGGTACGCTATCTGGAATTGCCGGCATGGGCGCTAAACTAGGCGCATTCGGTTTGACAATCCTTGTACCAAAACTAACTGCGGGAGATAATTATACACCGGCATTTTATGTGGGTGCTGCGCTCACCTTGATAGCACTGTTTGCGATTTGGGTACTTATCCCACGCGTCAAGAAACTGAAACCGACTGAAGATCAGTCAGGTGGGCTATTCATAAATTGATCATTCTTTATAGTCAAGATAACAGACGTTTATATCAAAAATAAAATATCATGAGTAATTCAAAAATAGCCATCATCACTGGTGCTACTGGAGGCATTGGTTTTGCGGTGGCAAAAAGACTCGGACAGGACGGATACACCGTAGCTTTAAATGGTATCAATGATGACGAAGGAGCGAAAAGGGTTGAAGAACTCTCAGCGGAAGGCATCACAGCGGAATACTACGGATTTGATGTTACCAAAGAAGAGGCGGTAACAGAGAACATCGTTAAGATTGGCGAGAAGTACGGGAAAATTGACACCCTGGTCAATAATGCCGGTGGATTGGGTGGACGCTCTAGATTTGAGGATATGACTACAGAGTTTTACCGCTTCGTCATGGCGCTGAACCTAGATTCGGTATTTTTCGCTTCCCGGGCGGCGATCCCATTCCTCAAAAAAGGAGAACACCCTTCAATCATTAATTACACCTCCAATGCGGGTTGGAACGCTGGAGGACCAGGTGCCGGCATTTATGGAACCTCTAAAGCCGCCGTACATACCATTACCAGAGCACTGGCGAAAGATCTAGCGGAGTATGGGATTCGGGTGAATGCCGTATCTCCTGGCACGATCGATACTGATTTTCATAAGCAAATCAAATCCACAAAACCCGAAGTCTTCGCTTCCTGGGCTAAGAATATTATGCTCGGAAGATTGGGACAACCAGAGGATGTTGCGGGAGTGGTGTCGTTCCTAGCTGGCAAAGATGCGGCATTCCTGACCGCAGAGACCATCCAAGTAGGCGGTGGCCAAGCACTAGGTATTTAAAACGTCATTTAATCAAACGACAAGTACATGGGTAATCTTAATGGAAAAGTAGCCGTGGTAACCGGAGGTGCCCGAGACATTGGTCGGGCCATTTCGGTTAAGCTGGCCGAACAAGGCGCTAAGGTAGTTGTGAATTATTTCAATTCCGAAGCTGGAGCCAACGAAACAGTGGCTGAAATCACCGCTGCTGGTGGAGAGGCGATTGCTGTAAAAGCAGATATTTCTAACCTCAGCGACATCAAAAACCTCAAGGATAAAACCATTGAAGCCTTTGGTGAGCAGGTAGATATTTTGGTCAATAATGCGGGAGGGCTCTTCGCTCGAAGAACATTGCAGGAGTTGGATGAGTCGTTCTACGACTTGGTAATGAACGTCAATTTCAAGTCGACGGTTTTTGTCATGCAGGTCTTTGAACCCTTAATGGGAAGTGGTGGGTCCATTATCAATCTATCCTCACTAGCAGCCAGAGATGGTGGCGGTGGTGGTTCTTCCTTATACGCTTCTTCAAAGGGCGCCACTACGACTTTCACCCGAGCAATGGCTAAGGAGCTAGGCCCCAAGGGCATTAGAGTCAATGCCCTTTGTCCGGGTTTGATTGCCACCAAATTTCACGATGACTTCACCAAAGATGAAATACGGGTAGCAGTAGCTGGCAAAACACCACTGCGAAGAGAAGGTGGCGCGGAGGAGGTTGCCGACCTGGTAGTTTATCTGGCCTCTGAAAAGAGTTCATTTGTAACGGGTGCTAACTTTGACATCAACGGTGGATTAGCCTTTTCTTAAACACAAGCATAATCTTTAGATGAAGAAAATAGTAACCTTCGGAGAAATCATGCTAAGACTGAGTCCTCCTGGATTCAAGCGATTCTCTCAGACGTACAGCTTTGACGTCGTCTATGGAGGTGGCGAAAGCAATGTTGCTGTATCATTGGCCAACTATGGCTTGAGTAGTTCTTTTGTGTCTCGGATTCCGGCAAACGATATCGGCGAATGCGCCATTATGGAATTGCGCAAGCGAGGCGTGGATACTAGTAAGATTCTTCGAGGTGGAGAACGACTAGGAATTTACTTTCTGGAGACCGGGGCCGTAAGCCGAGGTAGTAAAGTTGTCTATGACCGGGCACATTCTGGCATGGCGACCATCGAAAAAGGGATGATCGATTGGGAAGAGGTATTCAAAGATGCCGATTGGTTTCATTGGACGGGTATCACCCCTGCCCTATCCCAAGGTGCCGCTGATGCTTGCCTGGAAGCCATTCAAACCGCCAATAAACTAGGCGTCCCCGTTTCAACGGACTTGAACTACCGCAAGAAACTCTGGAAATACGGTAAGTCTCCGATGGACGTAATGCCGGACTTGGTAGCTGGATGTGATGTAATCTTAGGAAACGAGGAAGATGCCGAAAAGCATTTCGGTCTACATCCAGAAGGTGTAGATGTAACCCACGGCGGCTCAGTGGATGGTGAAGCTTACCTTTCCGTCCTCCAACAATTGATGAAGATGTTTCCCAGAGCGAAAAAGACCATCACCACGCTGCGTGGCTCAATCTCCGCCTCACATAACTCATGGTCAGGCGTACTTTGGGATGGCAAAGAACTCTTTAAGGCTCCAACTTATCAAATCACTGATATCGTAGACCGCGTTGGCGGCGGCGACAGCTTCATGGCTGGATTGATCTACGGCCTGCTGACTTTTGAAAATGATGATCAGAAGGCGCTCGATTTTGCGGTAGCTGCATCTTGTCTGAAACATACTATCAAAGGCGATGCGAACTTGGTGACGATAGAGGAAGTGGAGAAATTGATGGGTGGGGATGCGAGTGGTAGAGTTTCTAGGTAGATGGTTTTCAGTGGACAGTTGTCAGTTGTCAGTGGACAGTATTCAGTTGTCAGTGAACAGTTGTCAGTGAACAGTAATCAGTATTCAGTGGTCAGTTGTCAGTAGACAGTGGATAGTTGTCAGTGAACAGTAATCAGTATTCAGTGGTCAGTTGTCAGTAGACAGTTACTAGCAGGAGATTACAATCGGGCTTTTATCGATTTTAGGAGGCCGGCTATTAGGCGAGATACTTCACTTGTTGCCGATAAGAGTCCTTCTTGCTGGTTGGAGCTTAGGTATTCAAGGCGTACAGCCAGGTAGAGCATAGAGCGGACTTCAGCGGCAGAACCTAGGGCGATATGCAAGTATTGGATAAATTCCTTTTGACTCTTGCGTTCGAAACCTTCGGCTACATTATTGGAAATGGAAACTACTGCCCGGCAAATCTGATTTCTGAAACCATAATCTTCATGCTTACCAAAGTGCTGATAAATTCCAACTGCTAAATCTTGGGCGCGTTGCCACGCCAATAGGTCTTCAAACTTTGTCACTGCCATGGAGAGCCATTTTTAGCAAGATACTACATCACTACAAACTACCAATTACTAACTACTGACCACTCTTAACTGACCACTGACTACTTTATGCTGCCTACCCAAAACCACCTACTGACAACTGATCACTTTTAACTGGCTACCGACCACTTTTAACTGTCTACTGAAAACTGACCACTGACCACTGACCACTAATTCAAACTAATCTTTCACGATCCAAAATTCAACAACCATGGCTAGATTTAGCCGCATTGAAGTTGCACAAAAGATGACGGAACAAGGCATGGTTCCACTTTTTTACCATCCTGATTTAGAAATATGTAAGGACGTCATCTCAGCCTGCTATCGAGGTGGTGCAAGACTATTAGAATTCACAAATCGAGGCGATTTTGCCCATGAGGTTTTTGGAGAACTCAATAAGTATTGCGCCAAAGAGCTCCCTGAAATGATTTTGGGAGTTGGCTCTGTGACCGATGCAGGATCAGCTGCACTGTTTATGCAATTGGGTTCCAACTTTGTGGTTTCAGCTTCCATGAGGGAAGATGTCGCCTTGGCTTGCAATCGCAGAAAAGTTCTATATAGTCCGGGCTGTGGTACATTGACAGAAATAGGAAGAGCCGAAGAGTTAGGCTGCGAAATCGTCAAGCTATTCCCCGGCAGCACTTACGGTCCGGGCTTCGTAAAGGCAATAAGAGGCCCGCAGCCCTGGACCAGCATTATGCCAACGGGTGGTGTAGCACCTACCGATGAGAATTTGTCCGCCTGGTTTGGGGCGGGCGTTACTTGCGTTGGCATGGGCTCAAAGCTTCTTTCGAAAGACTTGATCCGAGATAAAAATTACGATGAGATAGCTACTCGGGTACGCGCGGCCCTGCATCTTATTGAGCAAATTAGAACATAATATCTGTTGCTCATTCGATGTCCCGGTTATCGCCTGAGGTTATTCTCTGGCTGCGCGATAGTCAGACCACTCATCATTTCTTGAGACGAATCTGCTACTCCAAGTACACAAAGTCACTTGATAGTATAACATCGCCGGCTTCGTCCAAGATATCAACCATATATCCACCAGTGCCTGCGATCTTGTTTACGGGTATAGCCACAACAGTGGTTTCCAACTTTGCAGAGTAACTAAGTGTTCCGTATTCATCGATGATCTTAATCTGATACGCAAATTCCTCTTCGTAGTAAACGCCACCTAAATCTACAATCAGCTGGTCACCGGCATAGTTGGTAGTGACCTTAAGTGGTTCTTCTTCAAGGTCTGATCGTTCTACAAAATCGGCATCCTTTATTTCTACAGGAAAGCTGCAATAAGAATGTTGATAGAAACTACCCCAAAGTTCTAATCGTCCTTTGAATGGCAGGCTAATATCCCCTTCCATATTCAGGAGGTGGGTCTGAAAGTTAGTGCCTATGCCATAGTAGGTAGTTTCCTCACGGGCAATGGTGTCTCCTTTTTCACCAATTAGTAAAAAGCCAGGGTAGTTATAAAGCGTGCCGGTATAAGCGGCATTAGCAACTTCAAAAAACAGTTGATCACCATCATCGGTCGCTACAATACCATGAAAAGCGATTGCTAGTTGATCGCATTCGTAGGTGCGTTGTGCAGAAAGTAAAGAAATGGAGAAGAGGGAAAGCAATAACAGGGTCGGTCGCATAGCTGGAAAAGATGGTTTAAGGGGCAAACGTTGGTCATAAAGTGCTTATTCCCTAGCTACGGAACCGGTAACAAAGTATTAACTAACTCACAATATCGCACCAATTACATCATGCAATCGATGACCTGCGTCATCTTATTTTTGAACTCGGCGACGATGACCAATAAGTCCCATTGAACTGATCATCTAGGCAGGTATCATCTATTTAGCCCAATACTCGCTTGATATGCCCTGGCATCTATTAGTTCTCCTTCATAGGTTAAGTAATAGTCGTTACCGTCCTTTCTCAACTTGCCAACAATATCTCGATCCACCCGATCATGATGCTCTGACCGCATCACCAGCAAATCAGCGACCATGGTGATGGGGCTAACACCGATGTTGTCTTCGTAGATGGGTTGTCCATTAGGATAATAAAGTCGCTGTCGTCCATCCTGTCGCATACTCAAGAACACTTTTTGATTGTGGAACGGACTTTTTAGGACAGCTATATTTTTAAAGATACTTTCAGTAATCTCTTTCCCATCACCATCTAATAGGCAACCATTTGCGCCCCAAATATCTGTTGCAGGCTCTTTCTGTGCGTAGAGTACACCATATTTGCCATACACCCAAGTATATCTACCACGATTGGGAATAACCTCACCATTCATATTCAGGATAGAGTACAACTTATCTTGTGGGTGGGACGCAAAGAAGAGTTTACCTCCGTAATGAAGGATGTTTTTGTACTCCGTGGGAACGATTATTTGACCCTCTTTATCCATCACCCCTTCCAGGTAATTCCCAAACCTATCTTTGGCCGGTCCTCCAATGGAAAAGTAGTCTGTAGAATTAATGACTCCAAAATAAGCAATCCCATCTCCTACCTCAAAGTACGGCTGGTCGAGCCCGGTGAGATACATACCTGAGCGGCCATCGTGCGTTTTGTAGGTGAGATAATACTGCTCTCTCTCAATCTCATTCCGAAAATTGAGAAATAAATGGACGGAAACCAGTTCTGCTCATTGGCATACGCCCGAAACCGCTCCGGTAGAAAATGGTGGAGGCAGAAACCCACAAAAGGAAATCCTATCGCAATGATAAAACTGGGTAGAGCACCAAGAATAAGCTCCGAAGCGCCCGTGTAATTTTGTAGTCGCTCCCAACGCCAGTCAATAAATAGGCCTTCGGTTAAAGCGGTCAGAGGAAAGACCACGCTAACGAGCTTATGGTCCTTCCTCCAAAGTATCCAAGCAATTGTCAGTACGTAGAGAACGTAGACGCTGAACCCAAAAAGAGTGATATTAAAGAGTTTCAAAGCGTTGTGATTTTCCTATCTAATTCAGCTGTTTCCTCTAACGTACCAAAGTAAGATCACTGGACACTATGGTTTCCTGACCGTCAACATAGACTACCTCTAGTATGTACACGTATACTCCTATGGGAGCGGACTGACCAGCAATTTCTCCGTCCCAACCGGCAGTAGGATCAGCAAGACCTAGCCCCTGCGTTTCAAACACCAAGCCGCCCCAACGATCATAGATCTGGAACAAACCAAAGCGCTCTACCTCCGGACTGGCAAACGGAAAGAAACTATCGTTCGCACCATCTCCATTCGGGCTGAAGACATTTGGAACGAAAATGGAACGATCCGAAGTAACGGTAATCCGAAGATCACTCGTGACCGTGCACCCCAAACTATCGGTGAGGGTCAATTCATAAACGGTAGTGGTTTGGGGCGCCGCCTCGGGCTCCAGGCAGTCGATACAACTCAGCCCCAGCTCGGGCGTCCAATCAAATTGACTGATATTTGTAAGGTTTGTCTGCGCCCTGATCTGTACTGCCTCTCCCAATCGGATCGTCTCATCTTGTCCCAGATCAAGAAAGGGCACGGTCAACTCGGGCAAATTGGTGGTTTGTTGTGCGGTACAACCATTGGCATCAATGAGATTAACCGTGTAATTTCCTGGAGATAGCCCTACAAACAGCGGCGTTAATTGTGCGGCCTCCTCATTCAGCGCATATAGATAAGGCTCTACTCCCCCACTCGGATCCAGAATAGCAATGGTGCCTTCTTCGAACCCTGCACAACCGGCAATACCAGCATCCAGGTCAAACAATAGTGACGCAGGAGCAGTGACCTCTAGTGTAGCAGTTCCCAAACAACCGCTATTGTCACTGGCTGTCACCTGATACACACCGGCGCTTAATCCAGTAATACTGGCCAAAGTAGCTCCAGTACTCCACTCGAAGGTGTACGGGCTCTGACCAACGGATGCATCTACGGTCAGTTCCCCATCGCTGGCATCGGAGCAGCTTACTCCAAATCCGCCAAAGTCACTTTGGGCAATTAGACTCACATCTAATGGCTCTTCATCAATGGGCTGGAGGTTCAGTGTTTCTTCGCGCTGGCAGCCATTGCTATCCGTGAAACTTAGGGTGTAGTTACCCGGAGCGGGTGCTGCTATCGTGTTACCCGATTCTCCCGTTGACCAAAGCCAATCACTACCCGCCGTTGCGTTAAGCACTGCGGTTTGATCCGTACAATTGACTACCCCTGTTTCAATAATGGCTGCTGGTGGTTCAAAAATCCAAAGATGATATTCACCGTACTATCACAAGCGTCGGCTGTAGGGAAGGTTTGCACGTAGGTGCCAGGTTCTGTGTAAGTCTCCGTTCAGATAGTGAGGACCGAACCAGGGCAAAGCAATGTATCCAGCGTTGAAACCGCAGCCGGTAAGATGGTCAGGCTCAAATTGAGCATGGTATCGCAGATTGGTCCAGGCAGGAAGGTGGTATATTCTCCTGCAACATCATAAGTGATTCCAGCAATGGTTAGTGATTGACCATCACACAGCGTCGTGTCCAAGCTTAGCATTGGTCCCTCTAGCTGGTCAATGAGCACAGTATCCGTCAGTTGAAAACACAGATCCGTAGCCGTCACCGTAACGATATATTCACCGGTGGCGTCCACATTAATGCTAGGACTAGTTTGACCAGTACTCCAACTATAGGTTGCGGGCACACCGACTGAAGCATCCAGCGCAAGCGTGAAATCTTGACAAAAAGCGGTATCCGGCCCTAGGTCCAGCATCGGTTGATCCAGCGTAAAATCCTCGTAGTCGTTTATGGTCGTTCCATAATCAGCTACTTCTGGATTAGGCAAGACATCAGGAAAAAGTGAACTGGCGGTATAGATAACCGAGGGGTCTGTCGTCAAGTCTATTGGCTCTTCACAACCGGTTTGTCCGTTTTCGTCGGTAATGAGCAAGACCGGGTTTAAGCTATCGAAACCTTCGTGATCGTTCACCAAATACCCATAACGATTATCGCGAAAACGTATGAGATCATTGCGTGGCGTACTAAAGCCCAAGAGCTCCTCCTCAAAATAGTTATAGGCCCAATCCAGCGTACCATCCAACTGTATTTGAAGAAGGAAATTAAAGACTCTAGACTCCGAGATCAAAACATCTTCATCGGAGCTCCCCGGAACCACCAAGGTGTTATCATCCAGAGCTATTAAGTTATTGAAGGTGACCTCGTGTGAAGAACCAACGATATTAACATGCACGGCTCTTAGAAAATCACCCGCTGGGCTTACTTCCATTAATAAACCATCCCGCACACTGGAGGGGAAGTCATCATAGAACCCAGCGACAACATAGTTGCCGTTGGGCAGTTGTACCGCTTCGCGCCCCACCTGCGTAAAGGCGCTAAACACCATGGTCGATTGGTACTGATTACACCATTCTAGATCACCATTAGCGCTAATCTTCATCAAGAGTAGATTAGCACTACCGATATTAATTCCAGTCCCGCTTACCCCTCCAGAAATGAGGTAACCGCCATCCTGTGTAGCTAGAATATCAGAAAAAATGACATCCCGCCCCAAGCAGGAGAAACAATAATTATTAGCCCACACCACGTTTCCACCAGCATCAACCCGGGCTACGTAGAGGTCATTGGCGTCATTGCTGTTAGCTATTCGCTGCGAACCACCCGCAACAATAAAAGTGCCATTGTCTTCGGGGACTAAATCGATCAGACCAAGATTAATGTTGTTAAAATCAGTCAAGCTACCGAAGCGGCGAGACCAGATGAGATTGCCGTCTAGATCAAGTCGAGAAACGACTTTGTAAGGGAATCCATTCGTAAGGGTAGCACCTAACAGCAAAGCATCCTGGGATGCCCAGTGCCGGACAGTGCTGCGATTCCCACCTTGTTCAAAAGCAATGTCTTTACTCCAAACAACACCCGTATCTACGGCAACTCTAGTCACATTGAGCCCACCAAAACCAAAAGGCCCGGATCCAGACTGATAAAAACTACTTATCACCAGACTGGTATCCGGAAGTTCGATCAATGCATTACCAGAGCTAAGGCGTGCCGTTGCAAGTGGAAGTTGAAGGGTTTGCGCAGGAAGAAGTGTTGTTATCAACAATACTAGCACGAGTATCAAAAGTGCATGTTTTGGCATTACAGAGGGGTTATTTCCACCAAAAAACACCAATGAACGCAGCTAGTTCTCGCCCATAATTCATAATGTCATTTCTATAACGAAACGGGTAGGTTCCACCGACAATCAGATAAATTTCTGCCCCCTCAGTGTCACAAAATCAAGCGCTCGTGGATACTATATAGTTTGACCACCTGCATACTACTTAGCGAAAGACCTTGATAAAGCTATCCTTCTGTAACTTAGCCAAGGAGAAGTCGTAATCTGCCGCGTCTGCCTGATCCACAATTTCACCACCCAGTTCCTGAATCATTTCCCGAAAAGTGATGGGGTTAGACCACTGCTGATACAAGGCTTTGGTGGCCGTTAGGGATACCGCTGAATTGCCCGATACTCGGCTCTGACCCGCGCCAAAGTTCAAGATCACGAAGCACTGACGCTCTCCATCTGGCATGAGCATACCTAGGATCGTCTGCCGCTGCACCGACTGGCACTTCGTTTCCACGAAGAGATTGTTGGGGTTCATCATGTAGTCATAGTCCACGTTATCTCCCTTACCGACAATGATCTTGTATTCGCAGTTCGCAGAACCACTGAATACATTGTTCTTCACCAAAGTGGGTTCCGATAGCCCATGCTGAGCATACAAATACTCTACCGCACCTTTAGGCGCATCAGTATAATCACCGGAATACATTAGATGACCATGCCCTTGCTTGTAGCTGGCATCCCACCCGATTTTTCCAGCGATGTTCAGACCAGACAAATCCAAGTCATGAGCACCCCAGTCATTCTCCCAATACACACCTACGGCCATTGCCTTTCCGTAGAATTTGCTTCCGGTGGGGATGTTGCCAACAAACATTTTCTCGGAAGTTGGCAAGGCAAAATCCACGTCTGCTGGGAGGAAGAATTTCTTATCCGACAAATCAAATCGGCCCTTCAAATACGCAAAGAGAAAGTCATAGTTTGGCCAAACAGCACCGGATACCTTCTTGGTCTTGACAAAAGATTTTCCATTGCGAATACGATAAGCAAAAGCGTACTGGCCGCACATACGAGTATGACAGGCAGAAAGCGCACGGAATAGGGCAAAGGGTGTCGCATTATCAAGCCAGTGCTGGTCTGCCTCAGTGAGCGCAACGCTGGTCACCACGTTAAGTGGGTTAACCACCAACGGCTTATGGTAAGTCTTAGACAGCTTTGAAATTCGGTTAATGGTCTTGGCGCATCGAGGCTTAAAAGCCAAGAATAGTGGCTTGAACCGATTGAAAATCTCCGCCAACCTTTCCAAACCAAAAGTCTCGAACTGAACGGCTGGATTGTAGTTAGAAGCCTTGATAGCATCGATGACTTCATCGCTTTTAATTAGCAGCGCATCACCCGTAGCACGATAAATAACATAGCGGAAAAATGCCATGGTATCCTGTGGCAAAACACCGTAGATATCGGCAATCTTCACGGTAGCTTCCTTGTTCTTGATATTTTCTTCGCCGGTAAAACGGTAGGATAGCTCATCCACCAGAATCGACAATACATCATCAATAGTCTCCTCCTTCAAGGCAATCCCCGACTGCAACAAGCCCAAACAACGAGCTGTCATTTCTTCAGGTGTATAGGCCTTAATCAACTTAAAGGCCAACTTCATATCTGGTACATCCACTACCTCATCCGGAATATACATGACGTCTTGAAAGTTACTGCCGTAGGTAGAAGCATAGTGCCGGATTTGTTCAATCCACAATTGCCCTTTAGTGCTATTGAGGATCTTTTTCCAAGACTTATGAAAGGTCTTATTCAAGCCAAGTCCATCCAGCTTTTCGTCTTTATAAAACTGGACAATTTTCTTCTTCGCCCAAAGCGCACCCGGCTCAATGATATAGCCTTGTTCAGAGATAAAAGCCTGGGCATTAGATGGTTTAGCTAAGACCGCATCGAATAATTGAAGTGTTTTCACTTTCTATCGCTTTAAAGTTAGGTGGGGAGTATTTTAGGTGAAAAAATAGGAACTCCCTGTACCTAGTGTTTTTAAGAGATGAAGGCGGGAAGTAACTTCAGTAGTATATAGGAACTTCCTGTGCCTTAAATCTTAATGACATTCCAAAGGTCAAAACGAACTGCGCAATCTATTTGCGTAGTGAAAAATTAGGGTATTTTTTTGGAAAATTGCCTTTAAACAAGCTTGAATACTTGGACTTTTCATGGCCCATCTCCATCCTGTTAATCAGCTAGCAGCCAATCGAAAATCGCTATTCAAATGGATAGGTTGCCGCTCGGAATAAAACCTCACTATTGCTCAAAACGATCCATCACCCGCTGTGCCTGTAGCAAATGCCGATCAATATGAAAGCTTAAGAATTCCAAACGTTGAATTACATCCAGCGGACCAGAAATCGGATGCGGATAAATGGCGGAGCACAGATCAACACTATTAGCAGTCTTCACCAGTTCTGTGAGCATATGCTGCGCATTGGCTAAAGCAATCATCCAATACTGTAACGTACCACCCCAGCGCGGTTCAGCTACGGTAGGCACTTGTTCTTTGGGTTGCCAGGTTTGGGCAATGACTTCTTCAATACTTAATCCCGCATTAGGCGACTGCCCAGTCCAGATAGGCTGGCCTGCCTTGAGTGCGTTGATGGCATTAAGCATTCCACAAACGCCAATCTGCTCGGCCCAAACCAAGTGTTCAGTAATTTGAAGGATCGACCATTCCGCTGCGGCGGGCTTCCAGCGGGCCTGTTCATCAGTGAGGTGTTGGATTGTAGTCAGATAATTGGCTCGGGACTGGGCAATTCTGGTCAATAGGTGATCTAGGCTATTTGACATATTGATGGTTTTATTGAACAATCACCAATTTATCTCCCTGCGCCGTAACACTTCCAAGATGGTAAAGCGGATGATCAACCTGTACCGCAAACTGCTTAAAAGCGGTAAGTTCTTCTGGGGCAACCGCAACGAGTAAGCCCCCACTCGTCTGCGGATCACACAATATGTGTCGCTGCCGATCGGTGAGTGGCCCAATCTTATCGCCGTAGCTGGCCCAGTTACGATTGGTGCCGCCAGGGACACAACCTTCCATCAGGTAATGGTGAATTGCCTCACTGTCTAGCAAAGGTATCTTCGTAAAATCCAATTGAGCACTGGTTTTACTCGCTTCCATCATCTCACGTAGGTGGCCCAGTAGCCCAAAACCAGTCACATCCGTCATGGCGTGTACGTAAGGCAACTTGGCCAATTCTTCACCAATCTTATTAAGCTTAATCATGCTGTCACGGGCCAGGGTTTCGTCCTGTGTTCGCAGCTTACCTTTTTTCTGAGCTGTACTTAAAATTCCCACTCCCAAAGGCTTGGTCAAGAAGAGCTGGTCGCCTATTTGGGCACCCCCATTTTTCTTCAGCTGCTCTATGGGTACTCGGCCCGTAACAGCCAGTCCAAAGATAGGCTCCGGGCTGTCAATACTGTGTCCCCCTGCCAGTGGAATACCGGCATCAGTGCAAGCTTGCCGACCACCATTAATGACATCCCTCGCTACTTCGGCGGGAATCTCATTAATCGGCCAACCCAGTATTGCGATAGCAACCAAAGGTGTTCCACCCATCGCGTAGACATCGCTAATGGCATTCACTGCCGCAATGCGCCCGAAGTCAAAGGCATTATCCACGATGGGCATAAAAAAGTCGGTGGTACTGATGATGGCCGTACCGTCACCCAGATCCATAGCCGCCGCATCATCTCGTTCTTGATTCCCTACCAGCAAATTGGGAAAATCGGGAACGCTCTGGCTAGAGGCCAGTATTTTGTCCAGTACCTGTGGAGAAATCTTACAACCACAACCAGCACCATGGCTGTATTGTGTCAAACGGTATTCTTGGGGGTCGATCATGAACTGAAGAGATGATGAGTAGAGAAAACGCTAAGATAGGGAGTGGGGTTGAGTGGTTGGCTTGGATTCATGCTCCACTTGAGATTTAACAAGACAAGTTGTCGGAGAACTTGGAGTTCTCCAACAACTATATGTCTTTTTACGGCGGGTGAATCCCGCGGAACCAATAAGAAGAAAAAACGGAGCGGTAATTACTGTCTGATGATCTTATGAGCGGAAAATGTATAATCGCTGTACATAAGTTTCAAAAAATAGATACCAGCAAACAACTCTAGTTCAATTCTATTCTCAAAAACACCGCGCGCTAAGATGGCACCTAACTGGTTGACTACCTCATACTGAAGGATATCACCACTTGACTCCACAAGCACATAGTCAGTAAATGGATTAGGCGCAATTGATACCGCTATAGTAAATGGACTTTCCACCACACTGGTGCTTAGATCCGCAATACCCGTGTACCCACTTCCAAATACACCACCACCGAACAATAGCCGACCATCTTCTAGTTTACAGATGGCCTCAATGTCATTTTGGGGTACACCGCCCATAAAGGTGTTTAGGGTATTGCCAGAAAAACTCACAATTCCATCACAGGCCTCAGTACTACCATCAGCGTAGGTTATTTCTTTAAGGCCGCCACCCATATACAATTCTCCATCAATGACTTTTAGGGTATGCACAAAAATGAAGTCGTTAGAACTGCTTGGGGTAAAACCAAAATCCAAGGCCTCCCAATTGCTGCCGTTCCAGCGGGCAATTCGATTCATTGGCACGCCATCACTTTCCGTAAAGCTTCCACCGGCAATAAGGTCACCATTAAAGACGGTAAGGCTGTAGACTGTATTATCGAATCCAGCGCCCAGACCCGTCCAGCTAGTACCGTCCCACTTGGCAATACCGTTCACTTCTTGTCCACCAGCGTCTCGGAAATTACCTACTACGTAGAGCTCATCATTATGGACAAGCAACTGATGAGGAAACATGATTGAAGGCGTTCCTGGAATACTGCCACTTAAGCCATCCCCTAGCGCTTCCCAAGTAGTACCATCCCATTGCATAATACCTTGGATAGCGGCCTCCCCTACCCGATCAAATTCTCCGCAGGCGATGATCTTGCCATCGTACTCAATGATATCGTAGATGTTTGGCAGTTGCGAAAATCCACTGGCCGTTGTGAGATACACACCTTGGCCTACTTTCTCGAGTGTAGCGCCATCATACACATAAACCCAATTGGAATCAATACTCTCTTCGTATCTGGCGATGTAGAGTTTGTCATCAATGACCCGCAACGAGTGCCCAGGGTCTGATAAGCCGATGGAAGCCGGCACCCATTCATCTTCTTCCCATTTAGCAATAAAGCCGGTGGGTTCACCACATATGACGGAGAAGAAGCCCGTAGCATAAAGCGCATCATCAAAAAATTCACAATCCACAACAGTTCCATTGGTCACCGAAGATTCACAGATTTCTTGAATGCTCTGTCCGTTCACGGTGCAAAAGGCAAACAGACACAAAAGGAGTGCATAAACTTTGTTCATTTCTTTAGTTTGTCAGGTGATTAAAATATGGGCAAAGCAGTGACTAACACACTCATTTAGAGTGGCGTCACTGCACATTGCTTTTTATAAACCAAATGAGAGTTTTATACTGCAAGGAGCTGCAGCAGTTTTCTGAAATGTACACTAGAATGTGTGAGTGTGAGGGAGTAAATTCGTAGGAGGGGAAGATGAGTTAGTGGATGGAGGATGAGGACGCCGGTGCTCATTAGTTTCGCAACATTCATTCCTCGGTCAGCACTATTATTGGCGTGTCAGCTGATAACTATGGGGCTCCGCTTCACCCCGCGTGAGGCGCGGGCTAGCGTCAGGTCATCCGGGCGCTCCCTTTAGTCGGCCCTACTACCCTTAGCCCTCCGCCATCCTGGCGTCGGGCTCCTGCCGAGGCAGTCGCATTTATAATTCGTTTCGCGGACTTCATTCCGCAGCAATTCCTTCACTGCAGAATGAATTCCGCAAAACTAGAAACGGGTTTGCACAAAGGCGACAGCCATTCGTACAAACCCGCATTCCGAAATATTCTATGTTTCTAGCCTAACACCTCCTGCTGCAATGCAAAAGGCTGACTGTATAAGCGTTCTCCGGTGGCCTTTGCCAAAGCATTAGCGAGTGCGGCCATTACTGGTGGTAAGGAGGGCTCACCCAGACCAGTAGGATCAATGCCGTTATCCACGAAGAAGACCTCAATTTCGCGAGGAGCTTCGCGGTGGCGGATCAAGCGATACTGGTGGAAGTTCTGTTGTTCAGGTGCACCGTCTTTGAAAGTCAAAGCGCTAAACATGGCGTGACCAATACCGTCCACAATACCACCTTCAATCTGATTTTTTGCGGCATCAGGGTTTACCACAATACCGCAATCTACTGCACACCAAACCTTATCTACCTTAGGGCGGCCGTTGTCCATGACTACGTCTAGGACCTGAGCTACGTAAGAGTTATGGCAATAGTAAGCCGCAACACCACGGTAAACACCATCTTTCGGCGTATCCCAATCCGTTTTCTCGCGCACCAGTTTGAGGACACCTGCGTAGCGCTCCGCTTCGTAGTCGTTTTCTGTACCAACAGGATTGCTAATGGCACGATCGAATAGTTCCAGACGCAGATCGATCGGGTCTTTACCCATCGCCTCCGCTACTTCGTCCAAGAAGGACTGCTCCGCACCAGCGATGAAATTAGAACGCGGTGCCCGCCAAGCGCCGGTAGATACATTAGAATCCTTGCTCAAGTTCTCCGCCAAATAGTTGTCAATTGTACCCGCAGGGAAACGATTGGCAAATACCGGGCTTCCGTTAGTTCCAGATCCCTTTACGTGAAAAGCAATCAGGTTCTTATCCGCATCCAATGCCGCACGATAAGTGGTGCGATAATCTGGGCGGTAAGTCCCTTGCGTCATATCGTCCTCCCGATTGTAAACCAACTTAACAGGTGCATTAACGGCCTGACTAATCAGTGCAGCCTCCACCCCAAAGTGTCCGTATAGTCGTCGGCCAAAACCACCGCCCATTCGCGTCATCATAATAGACACTTTCTCTAACGGCAAACCGAGCAAGCCTGCCACAGTCGGGCGTAGGTACTCCGGTGTTTGGATTGGTCCTTCCAGCTCTGCTCCGTCCGCAGTCACGTGCGCGAAGAAGTTCATGGGCTCCATTGTATTGTGGGCCAGGAATGGAGCGGTATAGGTGCGCTCTATGATTTGGTCAGCGGCAGCAAATGCGGCATCCGGATTACCATCCTTGCGGGCCGCTTCGTCTGGTGTGGTCTTCATTAAGTCCTCGAGAGCAGTTGCGTGATCATCCGAAGACTCAGCTGGTGTCACTTCTTCCCATTCCACCTTGAGGGCCTTCTTAGCCTTCATTACTTGCCAGGTAGTCTCTCCTACTACAGCTACCAATTCGGGAAAAGCATTGGTGTCTGACCACTGCTTTTCTACGCCTTCTTTCTCGGCATTAATCGTAACGACTTGGCTGATGCCAGGCATTGCCTCAACCGCAGCAGCATCCATTGATTTCAGCTTCATACCAAAGGCAGGCGGATGCACGATCATCGCAATCAGCATGCCTTCCTTCTGCACGTCAATACCGTACAGGGGTTGGCCAGTCACAATCTTGCGGCCGTCTACGTTCTTTTTGCTTTGGCCAATAATCTTGAAATCCGCATTATCCTTCAATGGAATTTCTTCCGGTAATTCTATGGTTGCAGCTTCGCTAGCTAATTCTCCGTAGCCAATAGTTTGGCCCGTAGCTTCGTGACTTACTACGCCATCAGCAGTAGTGAGTTCTTCCATAGGTACGCCCCATTTCTGGGCCGCAGTTCCGACGAGGGCATAACGTGCTGCTGCACCTGCCTCTCGTAAACTCTTCCACCCTTGACGGATCGACTGGCTACCACCAGCCAGCTGTCGAACATACTTGTCAGTATCCAGTGGTGCTTGTTCCACGATCACCTTATCCCAAGAGACATCCAGCTCTTCAGCAACGATCATCGGCATAGCCGTTTTTACATTCTGACCAATTTCCGGATTCGGAGAGAAGATGGTAACTACCCCATTATCTCCAATGTTCAGGAAACCGTTTATTTCTACCCAAGATTCGGGCAGTTCTATTTCGAGTACTTCCTCTACGTTCTCTGGTGCACAAGAAGTGAGCCAACTAAAGCCCAGCACCATACCACCACCGGCAGCTGCCGACAGCTTGAGGAAGGAACGACGATTATGTTTTTTATTGATAGTCATCCTCTAAATCTTTATGGGTTACTAACTCATTTTCTCTGCCGCCGACTTAATGGCTTTCTGGATACGCGTATAAGTACCACAACGGCACAAGTTGCCGTTCATCCGAGCAGCGATTTCTTCGTCACTGGGGTTAGGCGTATCCGCCAAAAGAGCAGCGGCATTCATGATTTGGCCGGCCTGGCAGTAACCGCATTGCGGCACATCATGCTCCAACCAGGCTTGCTGCACCGGATGGGTACCTTTTTCCGATAGGCCTTCAATAGTAGTAACGGCTTGGCTTTCAACCGCTGATACCGGCACCGAGCAAGAGCGCATCGCCAGACCATCCAGATGAATAGTACAAGCACCGCACTGGCCAATTCCACAACCAAATTTAGTACCGAGCATTTTGAGATGATCCCGCAGGACCCAAAGTACAGGCGTATCCGCATCTACATCGACCTGATGCACCTGACCGTTCACACGCAGACTGTAAGTAGGCATGATAAAGCTTGATTAAGTGAATGAAGTTGCTCCGGAACAGACATAGGTAAAGACACATACCATTTCCGAAGGGCAAGCTAAATGTACAAAAATTAGAAAAGCGACTCCAGTCTGAGTTTTAAATGACTTGTTAAATGCAGTGAATGGCAACAAGTACTAAGCCTTAGACGATCACTACTAACATCGAATAGTCTGTAAAATGTCTCTGCCGGCATCAAACTCCCTTAGATAAAAAGTAGAATCACCGTCAAGACAATCCCCGCCAGCGTAAAATACAGCCCCCTTTCTAAACATGGATGACGATGGAACAAACATCCAAAAGGAAGAGATTACAAAGAACAGTAAAGACAATCCGAAAAAGATATTGAGAAAGAATAAGGGCTCAGCAGATTTAGCCTTGTGCAGATGCGTCATACGACCTAACACGTACGGAGGCTCTTTCACCGTGTATTCTGCTACACCGCTTTGCTTATCGTAGACACCATCTTTGAAATAGATCTTCTCGGTATATTCTGACTCAGTACGAAGTCAACGTATATCTAGTGCCTTTCCCAATTCTGGAGCAGTAAGATTGGGTTCTACTTGCTTTCGCAAATGCTCTTCAATTTTCAAGAAATCCGTATCGCGATAGATCAAGACGATACCACTAATTGCGTATCCCGCCATAATACCTACCAAAAAGAAGCCCAGATAACGGTGGAGAATCCGCATGTTCATGTTTAGATTATTTTCAAGTTCAAAGAAGCTAGCGCAAAATAGGGGATGCGCCGAAACAAAGACACCTGACACCTCTACACTTCAGCCTGTACCATTAGTAATCGCAGGCTGTTGAAGTTTGAGGTGACAGGTGTTACCAAGTTGAAATGATGAAATTCTGAGGCTTGTGGCCTCTATAAGCTGGTTATGTCTTTTTGGGTTGTAGGATATCCTTGCTGTAAAGACGCATTGTTGTGGAGACGCATTGCAATGCATCTCTACGCGCTAAAAGCGCCGGCGCTGACCGGAAAACTCCATCGCCTCCCCTTTACCAAAGCCAAAGCTGAAGCCTAAGGCCACAAAGCGGCCCCGCTGACCGAAGTTATAGGCGAAGAAATCTGGCTGATCGGCCACACTTTCGCGGATGCGAGACGCAAACACGTCACGGATACTCAAGTTGATCACCCCCTTGCCTTTCATAATTTTCTTACGGACACCAAAGTCCATCCAGATATTTTCGGAGATCGTGGTTTGTACGGTAATCCGATCCGAGCGATATCGGCCAGTTACTTCCACATCAAAATCAGCAGGGAGTTTGACCTTGGTGGTGAGTCGGCTCGACCATTGATCGGCATTGAAGTCAAAATCAGTGTCTTCGAAACTACCTTGGCGATTGAAGTAGCCGTAGTTGAAGTCGTAAAGGAAGGAAAGCTTGCGACTAGGCGCGTATTTTGCGTTGAACTCTATACCCGTCGTCCGGTTGGTACCGATGTTGAATGGCATGAAGGTGTTGACGTTGTTTTCGAAAGTAGAGATGCGCTCAACTACATCTGTTGTGTAGCGGTGGTACACACCAAAGTTCATCGTAGCAGGGCCTACAATGAAGATTCCCGTGACCTCATAGGAGTCGGTAAACTCCGGTAGCAAATTCGGGTTACCCGTGCGAATGCTAAAGTTGTTTCGGATATTAAAGAAGGGGTTCAAGTCCCACAAGCGCGGGCGGAAGATCCGGCGGGAATAACCCGCCTGTACCGAGAAGCCCTCGTTGATCTTATATGATGTATGCAAGCTTGGAAACAGGTTGGTAAACTCTTGTTTGTTGGTCTCGTTGGTAGTTACCAGCAAGGTATTCAAAAGGGTGTGTTCAGCCCGTAAACCGAGCTTGATGCCCCAACGATCTCCCTCGTAAGCACCGGTACCGTACACCCCTAATACTTCCTGGTCGTAGTTGAAAACATTGGTTAGGCCAGGATTAGTAACAAACATATCCTCCACCCAGTCTTTCACTTCGAAATCATTACTTACATCATTGAGCACAAACTGGGCACCCGTTTCTAAAGTAATCTCTTCTGAGAGCGGGTGGGTGTAATCTAGCTTAAAGGTGTAAGTAGCTTCCTGAAACTTGGTGCGCGTTTGCTGCAGTGCATCAAAATCAGCTCCGAACGTGGTGGTGTTACTGAAATCTGAGTTTTGGTCTTTACCAAAGAAGCGCCCCAAAGCACTGAACAAGAGCGTGTGGTCCTCATTGTCTGGAAAATCACGCTTGTATTGCAGTTCATACTGGTACTTGGGGTTAGTCGCTTCCGTGGTTTCTTCCCGCGTCCATTCTGAAAGTATAGCACTATTAGTGTCCGTTTGGGTAAAGAACGTACGAGAAGGTTGGTCCTCAATTTCGTAAGCAAAGTTCCCCGAAAGGGTAATTACATTTTGCTTGTTGATGTAGTAATCGGTGCCTAGGATTACATTGTAGAAAGTCTCATTGCGAAACTGTTCACCAATAGAGCTAATGGTCTGGCCCGTCGACCTATCACGATTGAGGACTTCCGTATCATTAGGTAATTCGCGGTAGCCCACTCCAAATTGGCTAAAGAGGTTGAACTTCTCGGTGCGACGGTTAAGGCTGAGGCCGACACTGTGGTTATCTGGAACGCCGGTATTTACACTCACGGAGCCGTTCATCCCCTTTCGTTCATCTTTACGCAAGACAATATTGATGATACCGGCAGTACCCTCCGCTTCGTACTTCGCAGAAGGGTTAGTAATTACCTCAATACTTTCAATCATCTCAGCAGTGATCGTACCTAAGGCACCACCCTGCTCATCCGCCAGTACAGAAGGTTTACCGTTGATCAGAATTTGTACGCCTGCACTTCCGCGCAGGCTGATTTCTCCTTCAATACTTACGTTGACCGACGGCACATTATTCAGTACATCCAAGGCACTAGCTCCTGTACTGCTAAGGTCCTTGCCTACATTAAACACTCGCTTATCCAGTCGAAATTCGGTAGTGGATTTCTCAGCACGTACCACCACTTCATCAAGCAATGCACTGTTTTCCCTTAGATTGATAATGCCCAGATCAATGGTGGCATCTTCAACGATAATGTTCTTTACCCTTTCATCTTGAAAACCAATGAAGCTGATCTGTAAGTCGTAACGACCAGCCGGTGCGAGCAATTTAAAAGTTCCATCCAGTTCGGTAGAGGTTCCATCTACGGCTTGTTCCGTGGTAGGATCTAGGAGCATCACGGTGGCAAACTCCACCGCAGCATCTGTTCCTTGCTGGACCACCTTGCCACTAATCGACAGTTCATTATGCTGCGCCCATATGGCTGTGGATAGTCCGCCACTGAGCAAAAGAAGTAAAAACAATCGGGTCATTTTGAGATTCATGGTTTCCAATTTGGTCATTTTACAACAGTCGATTCAATACAATTGCAAAGGAAAGGTTCACTGTTTTCGACGCAAAATACTATCGGTAAACGACCAAAATTTCACCTTGAACGACAAGCCTGTTGTTGAGGGGAAAAACACTGTCGTTGAGGGGTATGAAAATACCGTTGAGCGGAGCTTGTTGGCTGTCCGACAAATTGCCCTTAATTTCAGGCCAATGATGGAAGGCAATAAACAGAAATGGTACCGCAGTGAACTATTCTTTCAGGTGATTCTTCACCTGGTGGCCTTCCTGTTTTATGCCTATGATCGGAACAAGTCGGAAATACCTTCCTATACCTACGCTTTCTTCCTGACCTACGCCTTGGCGGCATTATTTATCAACTACTACTTGCTGGGGCGCTACTTTTACCAAAAGTACTACCGCAACTTTATTATTGGAGTACTCGTCATCATTGGCCTGGTCATTGTTGCCGAAGAGTTGGTTCTGGAGCCGATCTACTTCCCGGACACCCGTGCCAGGGCCTTTCCTGGCTTAATCATGACTTTGATACCGATCATACCGGTGATCACGATCTTGGTAGGCTTTAAATTCGGTTGGGATGCCTTAGCCAAGCAGAACGAAGTGGAGAACCTCCGCCTGGCTGCGAAAGAAAGTGAATTGGGTTTTCTCAAATCGCAGATTAACCCACATTTCTTGTTCAATAACCTGAACAATCTCTACGCCTACGCCATTGAGAGTTCGCCCAAAACACCAGAGATTATCCTTGAACTCTCATCTGTTTTGCGGTATATGCTGTATGACTGCCAGGATAAGCACGTCCCCTTGAGTAAAGAGCTTCAGCACCTGGAGAACTTCGTGAAGTTGAGCAGTATGCAAATTGAAGATCGCGGAAAGGTCGATTATCGGATAGCCGAAGTGAATGGTTCCTACCAGATAGCTCCACTAATTCTGGTCGTGTTCATCGAAAATGCCTTTAAGCATAGTACCGCCAGCCAGAGTGGAGATATTGATATCAAGATTAAAGTCCGATTGGCACCCGAAGGAATGCTGCACTTTCACTGCACAAATAGCTATCGAATTCAATCCAATACCGCCAGTTTATCCCATGGGATTGGTTTAGAGAATGTGAAGAAAAGGCTAGATCTGTTGTATCCCAATCAGCACCAGCTTGAGATCAGTCAAGATGACAACAGCTATCAGGTAGATTTACGACTTCATTTACACCAAAGAGGAATGGTATGAGGTGTATCATTATAGAAGATCAGGCACCAGCCCAACGTATTCTCAAGAAATATATCGGAGATTACCAAGCACTTACGCTGGTGGGTACCTTTCCTGATGCCCTCCAGGCAATTGAGTTTTTGCGACAAGCGGAGGTTGATCTCATTTTCCTGGATATTCACATCCCACAGATTTCGGGCATCGATCTGTTGAAGATGTTGCCCAATGCACCACACGTAATCCTCACCACCGCCTTTCCAGATTATGCCTTGGAGAGCTACGAACTGGCGGTAGTCGATTACTTACTCAAACCCTTCTCCTTCCAGCGTTTTATCCAAGCTGTAAGCAAAGTACCAGCTCCAAGTACACCAGTACCAGCTACGCTCACCAAACCTAGTAAGCGTACAGAAACGATGTTTGTGAAGTCTGGTCACAGCTACGTTCGCTTGCGACTGGAAGACATAATTTACATCAAGTCGGCAGATGACTATACCGAGATGCACACCGTTGATCAAGGAAGAATTCTCTCTGCCGAATCTCTACAGTATTGGGAACAACAGCTACCGCAGCAGCAGTTTCGGCGGGTGCACAAATCCTACATCGTGCACATTGATTTTATTCTAAAGATTGCCCACAATCAGGTTCATCTGGAACAAGGGCATCAGGTGCCAATAGGCAGGAGCTATAAGGATGATTTTTTGCAGGCGATTGTGAAACGGGATGGGGACCTCAACTAAGAAAACGGTCTAGGCTTGGATGCCCTACTTCCACTAAGAGTAGGTCTAAAATTAATCGCGCATTGAAAGTCAGTATTTTAGGGTTTTGACGAAGCTCCTCTAAGGGCGTTTGGCGGGCCAAATAACCGAGGAGAGCTGAAGTCAAGTTCGTAAAGTACTGGTTGTCAAAAGCTAGAAATTTAGACATACTCCAAAGAAGTTATTCCTCCGTTAGTGCATCAATCTCTTTAATTATTTCCTGGCCTAGGCTTTTAAACTTCTCTATTTCCGGCAGGTAAACCTTGTAGGCAAAGAACTGCGCGGTTGCTACCCGGGTTTTATAATCTGGGCTCTCCACTGCGTATTCAATAAAATCTTCGGTGATTTTAAACTGGATGTAATCACCCCACCAAGTGGTATTATTTTTCCAATAATTGAAGTTGTCTTTAAAGTCGTACGCACGTAGTTCGTCATCTACCCTTATTTCCAGTAGCTGTTTGTTGTAAAATTCCACGACTTCTTGCACAATTTTCTCCTTATCATTAGTAATGTTTCCTTTGAACTTTTCCAGGAGATGAAAGCCTCTAGTGTTCAGTGACAACTCTGGGTAACCAAGGATTAAAAAACCTAATTCCGGTTTGGCTTGATAGTTTTCTACTGTGTACTGACCAGCCAGTGTATTTTTAAAGATGGAGTCTCTGCCTTCATAATGGCCCAGTATTTCATCAATCTTAACGATATCACTGCTAAGGTTATCTTCGATGGTCATGAGAATATTGTCCAGCTCTCTACCTTGTTTTCGTTTCTCATTCCAGTTATTGATGGATACTGCTATCAATATCCCCACCACCACGAGCAAGACTTCGCGGATGGCGTAGATAATAAAGCTAGGCTGCCTTTTTTCCATAATTAGTGTTTAGTAGGAGGAGCGTCGATCGGTCAGGACCTTGCTTACTAGCCCTGACCCGTAATCTTGCGATAAACCTTTATGGTTTCCGGTAATGGTTCTACCCCGAATTCTCTTTCCAAAACTTCCTCGCATTGCCGGAAAGTTTTGATGGCCATAGGTCGGTTGCCCTTTTCCATGTAGGCCTCCATTTGAATCCGGTAAGCATCTTCCCAAGTGGAATCAATCTGCAATGCTTGTTGCGTGAGGCGTACGCTTTCCAATGGATTTTCAGAAATAAGCAGCTCACTAAGACTCATGAGCGCCCCCAGCGTTAATAATTGGATGCGTTCGCGTTCTTCACTAGACCAATCTTCGTACAAACGAGCGGGTAGGTAGGCTCCCTGATAAAGCTCAGTAGCTTCCCGAAAGGCTCTTTGGGCCAGCTTGGGTTGATCAGTCAGGGTTTGATTACCCAAAGCAATCAGTTGGTCGAGGGCTTCCACATCTAGCCAGATATCATCAAAGTCGAGATGATAGGTAGGGCCTTGCCGGATGATATACTTGGATTCGGTGCGGCTTTTGCGATCTGGCTCCAGTACCTTACTTACACCGTGGTGGGCCACTTTAAAGTTTTGCTGCCCGGCCTTGGCATTCAACTCACCCCAAATACGGTCAATAATTTGCTCTTTGTGTAGGCCATGCCGATGCCGATTGGTCACAAAGAACTGAAAGAGTTGGGTAGAGGCATCCCTCCCCCACTCCTTGGGGTTAACCAGGGTAGAAGAACGCCACAACTGAAACCGGCCCAAAGTCTGGACCCGAATCGCAGCCGTATCCTTCTTGGCTAATAATAAGTCGATCTGGTCTTCGGCCGCAATCACTCCTCACTGTTTTTAGACAGGCGATCCACCTTTTCATTCAGTGCAGAAATATCGTTGGAAAGCTTGCCCAGCATCTGCATGATTTGCTGGTAATCATCTTTAGAAGCCGCTAACCAGGAGTTGATTTCGAGCTTTTCGGCTAAACCACCCTTCACCTGTTCAATCTGGCCCTGAATCTGATCCTGCAATTGTGCTACCTGCTTTTTAGGATCCTTGATCGTTTCGACCATCATCCGGGGAGCGTCAAAAGCCATTTTCTTCCACAGATCAAAGCTCTTGGACAGGATTCCTTTTTGCTCCTCAATGGGTTTATCTTCCATCGCCTGAAAGGTAAGATCAGCCAATTTGCTTTGAATAAAAGCTACGGCTTCATCGAAAGAAGAAAATCGCTTCTCATCTCCCCCCTGTACATGACGGATGTTACCCCTCCACTGAACCTGCGGTTCACCACTCTCGTTATTGAATACTTTTTGGGTAAATCGTAGCATGAAGGATGCTGTCTCATCTTTCTTCGGAGCCATGCTTTGCTAAGTTTGGTAAGTAGGCGTATAGTTATTTTAGCCCAATTGCTTAAGTGGAAATAAAATTAAGATAATCCAGCTAATTCCTGAATAGTACAAGGAAAGTAACCCTCTTCTTGTTCACACAAGTTTGTTATCTTTCGTCATAGACTAACAATTCAAGCATGGTAGACAAATTATTAGCGCAACTGAAAGGATCAGATCTTGAAGCTATCAGCGGCATGGATGCAGCTTTCCTGTACGCTGAAACCCCCACTAGCCCCATGCACATTGGCAGTGTGGCAGTGATTGAAGGCTCCCTTGATTATGACACCTTTCGCGCCAAGATACTTTCCCGCCTGCATACGGTGCCTAATTTGCGTAAGCGCCTAGTCTACGTCCCCTTCAGTATTGATTATCCGTACTGGGTAGACGATCCCAACTTTAATATTGATCTACACTTACAGCACATTGCCTTACCAAAGCCGGGTAATTGGAAGGTGCTCCGAAAAATTGCCAACCAAGTATTCAGTGAACCACTGGATCAATCGCGCCCACTTTGGTCCATCACTTTTGTGGAAGGATTAGACAATATTCCACAAGTACCAAAAGGTTCGGTAGCCATTATTCCCAAAATTCATCACGTGGCGGTTGATGGCGTCGGTAGTACAGGTTTATTGAGCTTGATGTTTGACTTCACGCCTGATACGAAGCCCATTCCTGAGCCGAGGCCATATCATCCTAAGCCTATACCCAATGAACTTGCAATCGTCTTAAAAAGCACCTTAAGTTTTGTAGAAAAGCCGCTCAAGTTTCCGAAACTGATCAGCGAGGCCCTGACCGCTTCTTTCAAGGCTGGCGTGCTTACGCGGGTGCAAAAGGCAGATTTGCCTACGGCGCCCTTTACGGCCCCAGCTAGTCCGCTGAACGGTATCGTTTCAGCGCAAAGGAAATGGAACACGGCTATCCTTTCCCTGGATCGGGTGAAGGCGCTCAAAAAAATCATGAATACGACATTGAATGATGTCGTACTAGGCATTTGTGCCGGAGCCCTACGGAGGTACCTACTGGAAAAAGACAAGCTACCGATCAAGCCGCTGGTGGCCAATGTGCCGATCTCCACCAGAACGGCAGCCGAAGAAAATCAAGGCGGGAATCAGATCTCTTCTATGCTGGTCCAATTGGCAACCAATGTGGAAGATCCCATCGAACGCTTGGAGACCATCCATGAAAATACCGTACGCGGGAAGACTTATCAGAAAGCGATTGGCGCCAAAACCCTGGCAAATATGTCGGAAATGGTTCCCTTTGGTATTGCTAATCAAGCGGCCAGGCTGTACTCTCGTTTTCGCCTGGCGGAATTGCACAATCCGGTATTCAATGTCACAATTACCAATGTACCCGGCCCTCAATTCCCACTCTACCTGCACGGGCATAAACTACTGTCTATCAT
>JBCBWU010000060.1:0-35239 GCA_039816955.1 Bacteroidota bacterium | reverse complement strand
AAGAATAGATCCTCCTTTAAAGCACTCAAAAGCTCCTCTCTGACTTTCTTGAATTAGTTCAAGACACTCCATTCATGCTGCCGCTACATTTGCCTCAGTAGTTAACAATCTAAAAGCATTAAAGCATGAAATTTCTATTTCCGATAATCCTCATGGTTATCTCCTTACCGGTATTTGCTCAATCACCAATTGGCAGTTGGAAAACCATAGACGACGATACCGGAGAAGCCAGCTCTTATGTTGAAATTTATGAGCAGGGCGGGAAGTTATTTGGTAAGGTTACCAGGCTATTGCAAGAAGACCCCAGTACGGTCTGTGACCGATGCTCCGGAGGTAACAAAAACAAACCAGTAGTAGGCTTAGTGATTATCGAAGATCTCGAACAAGAAGGCAACTCCTGGGCAAGTGGAACGATATTGGACCCCAAAGATGGTAAAGAATACAATTGTGAGATTTGGCTTGAGAGTGGTAACCTTAAAGTACGAGGCAAGCATTGGACAGGGCTTTACCGCACCCAAACTTGGTATCGCATCTAAGCCTTGACGCGTACGTTTGCTATAAATAGCTCGTCGCAAGACCGGAACGACTGGTAGGTGATTTAACCAGTCGTTCATCTTCCTTTATTTTCAAGATGAAAGTCTGGAACCTGAAATCGATATTGCGATCAAGCAAAAGTTCTTTTTCAGTATCGGGATAAAACTGTTGAAGTAACTCATGAATAGAACCAAATTCGCCCCTACTTGCGTTAAATGATCAAATAAGCGCAACTACTAATCAATATGATAGCCTGTTTCGACGTTCACTACCGCGAGGATTTTGCCCAGGCCGCTGCCGTTCTGCTAAAGGACTGGACCGACACTGAGGCTACTAAAACCTACGTCATCCAAACTCCTTTGGCCGGCGAGTATGAGCCGGGTCAGTTTTACAAGCGTGAACTCCCGGTTTTGCAGGAACTATTGTCGCAGATTGAAGAGTCACTGAGCTTCTTAGTGGTAGACAGCTACGTTTACCTTGGACCCGAACGCCCAGGGTTAGGCGTATACCTCTACGAGGCGGTTGATAAAAAAATTCCCGTCATTGGAGTGGCAAAAACTCATTTCCGAGCAGCCGAAGCGGTGGAAGTACCCTTACTCCGGGGTGAAAGCCTCAAACCATTGTTCATAACGAGTATCGGTTGTGAAGCGATTTGGGCTGCGGGAAGCATAGCAAAAATGGCTGGTCTGTACCGGATGCCAGACCTGCTAAAATTAGCGGATCAACTCAGTAAGTATGAATAGTCCTATGAGCCGTCAAACTTTATCATCACTCATCATCCTTTGCGTTATTCTTTCTATATCAGCATGTACCCCTTCTAGTAAGACGGGGGCAGGTGTGCCCGTAGAATGGAAAGGAGCCCTTAAAAATATGATGCGAAAAGGTGATATATCCGCGCAGGTCAATCTACAGCACTTCCAAAAAACCGAGCATTTATACGCCTTAGGAGCTGTTGCTGAACTAAAGGGAGAAATACTCGTATTAGATGGTCTTCCTCTAATTGCCAGTGTTCAAGACCAGGCAATAATAGTAGACACCACTTATGATAGCGATGCAACGCTGTTGGTTTACACTTCAGTAGAAGATTGGGTCAGCACCTCTATTGCTGCTAAGACTATGAATAAAGAGGCATTGGAGCAGCAGCTTGAACTAGTTGCTGAGTCGAATGGCTTAAACCTAGACAGGCCATTTCCATTCTTACTCCGTGGCCTTGTCAATACAGCTGATTGGCACGTCATCAACTGGCCCAAAGGAGACAAAGAGCATACGCACGAAAAGCACATCAGTTCCGGTTTATCCGGCACAATTAAAGATGAAGAAGTAGAAATTCTTGGTTTCTATTCCAAACATCACCACGCCATATTCACTCACCATACTACAAATATGCATATGCATGTGAGGACGCTTGACAACAGCATTGTGGGGCATCTAGATGACTTGATATTAGCTCGAGGCGTAGAACTGTTGCTCCCGCAAATCACGACTAAGGCGGAGTAGGCAGCTAAAGCGCTCATTCTTTCACAATGTTGAAACTTGCAGTCAAATCATCAGCCATTACTTTGACAAACAACATCCCAGCAGCGGCATCCAAATCTAGCCTTACTGATGATTGCAGGGTAAATTGAGTTGATTGAATGCTTCTGCCCATACTATCGTAAACATCTACCTGAATAGCATTCTGTGTTTCTGCAAATTTGATATTTAACTCCTGTGAAGTTGGGTTGGGATACACTTCATAATGAATCGGCGCTTCCTCCAAATCCGATGAACGGGTGATTCCTTCACAAGATGTGCTATAGAGTGCGGGGCTATCCACATTGGTCCAACTCGAAACACTGTAGATATCGCTATCCACTTGAATGCAATCGATGTTGGAGTTTTCCCGAAAATCGGCGTATTCGATTTCCGTATTACTCCCGTTACTGAGGTTGATCAATTCAAAGCTACTCCCGTAACAATCCAACCAGGTGAGATTTTCATTTTGGCTCAGATCGAGAAAACTCATGATCGTTTGATAAATAATCAAGCGCTCTAAATTCTCATTTTGACTGAGGTCAATGGCAGGAAGCGCCGTTCCGGCACAGCCGAGATAGCGTAAATTAGTGTTCTGGCTCAAATCCAATGACTGCAGCGGATTGAGCTTACACTCCAGGTATTCTAAGGCAGGATTATTGCTGAGGTCTAAGTTCGTCAATGCATTGACATCGCAGAAAAGTGTTTTGAGGTTGCTCAAACTGGATACATCAAGCAGCGGCATACCGTTATCGTTCAGACTCAGGTACTCCAAGGAGGTGGCATTATCCAAGTTGATCAGCATGGGGAAATTGTTGTGCCAACATAACAAGGTGTCCAGATAAGTATTGTCTACATTGAAGGTTGTGAAGTTATTGAAGTCGGTAAAGACGTAGCGGAGTGCCTCATTATTACCGAGCCTTAGGCTTCTGAGGTTACCCACCATTAGTCTTTCCAGGGCGGTATTGGCACTTACATCCATATCGGTAGCGACAACGCTGTAGAAAGAGAGTTCCGTTAGTGCCGTAAATTCTTCTAAACCGGTTAGGTCTGAAATGACTGCATCGTGAAGTTCCAGCTTACCTGAAAAAGCAGCCGCTTCTGTGAGTTGAATTTCATCATCCCCATTGGTATTCACCGCTGGATTAGCCAACAGTAGGTTCTTAAAGTCAAGATCGTTGAAGATGACATTTTGCGATTGTAATCGGTCAGAGAAAGAAAAGAGAAGAATAGTGGCGAGGAGAGTTACGTTTGGTTTCATGCGTTTTTCTAATGTAACCTCCTAAACCCTGCATGTGCTGCACGTCAGGTCTTCAGTTTCAAATAAACGCCAAGACAGGAAGGCCTAAACTCAATACTGCCACATATCGATGTACTTGCCGAAAATCTTCGCCAGGTTGAACGCATCGTCATAGGCACGGTGATGCTCGCCATCCCATTCGAAGCCCTCTGTCAAAACACTCTTCTTGAGTCCGCGAGGTTTGCGCAGGCCCTTGAGATCAAAATATTGACGGCGTAGGTTGATGTAAGCATCGGTCCACTCGTCTTCAAGACGGTGCAAATCGCAGTCACGCTGGATGAGTTTTTGATCAAAATTACCCCAAGAGCAAAGCAAGTATTCCTCATCCCAGATATCAATCCAGTCTTTAAAGGCCTCGATCACTTCTGGAAACTTAGAAGCTCGGTTAATATCAACTTGATCAATATTGGTTAATTGACGGCAGAAGAGCGATAGTTGAGGATGGATGACCGGTTTAATGAAACGCTGAAAAGAACCGAGCACTTCACCGTAGTTATTGAGCTTGACCGCTCCGATCTCAATTGTTTCGGGAGTCATAGACGGCGGCCTACCTTCCCAGCAGGTTGCCTCGATATCGTATACAATGAAGTTCACGTTCAGAGCTTATTTGCTCAAGAGGCGCTTTAACTCGCGGATTTCCTCTTGTAGGGTATCAATTTTTGCTTCCAGCGCTTCGTTATTATCCATGGTCATTTCGTCCACAAAAACGGCATTTGCTAACGACATTCCAAATATTCCCCCCAGCAATACGATGACTACAAAGTAAAAGCGCGTAATGCCTATTAAAAAGGGGTGGTCTGTACGGGCAGCCACCGATTGAGCCACCTCATTCCACCCTTCTACGGTAAAGAGTTGAAATATCGAATAGGAAGAAATCAACGGATTTCCAAAATACTCGGGTGCTATTTGCCCGTAAAATTGGCAGGTGATCAGTGCCAGTAAGATGTTCAAGAAGAATAGGGCCAGCACCACAAATACGGAAGCCTTCAAAGCGCGGCCTAAACCGTTTAATACCTTTCCCATATTAGGCACAAAGCGCAAGAAACGCACTAGACGCAACAGGCGGAATAAACGCAAGACAATCAACAGAGAAGTGTCCGGAACGGGGAGCAGATCAGTTAGCAATGTCGGAAAACTACCGATTACGATAGTAAAATCAAACCGATTCCAACGGCTCGACCAATACCCCTTCCAACCGTAGGTATAGATCTTTACGATGGCCTCTACTAAGAAAACAGCAATAAAGAAGTGATCTAAATTGATCAGCCAGCGTACATCTTGTAACTCGGGAAAATAGAGGGCAAATATGATGAGCGAATTCACAATGATGGCTGCCAACATATTGCCTTCCCGCAGGAAAAACCGTCTTATCATAATGTCTACGGTGTGGAAATAAATCTAGCCATTCAAGCCTTGGTCCGTAAACTCGTCTCCTGATTGCGGAACCGGACGGAAGACTACTTTTAGCTCATATCGGTTATTGATGCTTTTCACAATGGGTGCAAACATCGTATTCATTAACTCAATCGCCTGCTGCTCAGAGCGACTCATCATATTACTCTCCACGGCATCACGACGAAACTCCTTGCGTAAGGCGTTAAAACTCTCGTTGAAGTTCACGCTCTCCACTTCGCGCAACCAGCCAATATCTAGCTTCTCAATTTTGGGGTATACCTCATGGCTTAGAATAACGGGTTCTGGCAAGGTAATGGTTACCAAATTGGCCTTAGGATTCAGCTTTACATCAAAATAATCGTTTAGGCGAAAGCCAACCTTAAGAATCGAGATAGCCGTTATTTCCAAGTCCGAGCTAGAGACATTCACACCCCAGATTTTGGTTTGCATTTGTTTATTGATGCCTTTCTTATCGCGTACCTCCATCGTTGCCAGTTCAGCAATAACTTTTTCTACCTTTTCCTGCAGTAGTCCCCTCGAACGACTGAAGTCCTCAATGGCCGCCCGCTCTTCCATTCGTTGTAACATTGGGCCCAGCGCCTCTGTTAACGCAATACCACAAGGCGTTTCCAAATCACTTCCTTTCGCCAACACCCGACCTCCTTGGGTAGGGATGACCGTAGCCATGATTTGATTAATGAGATAACAAGTGTACTTAGAGGTAATTTCTTCCAAGGTCTTGGTAGCACTCCCACTTTCGTTATCATACCAGGTTTCGTAGAGATTGGCCGAAGTATCTCGGAGTCGGACAAAATCATTGAAGTAGAGTGTCTTCAGGTACGGATGATGGTTGGCCTCGTATTCGCGCAGCACTGCTTGCTGTAGACTGTCATTCAGCCCCATTCGGGTACTTACATGCTTTAGTACGCTGATATTGATATCATAAACCATCTGATCAAATTCACGCCGGTAGCGCTCCGGATTGCTGGCAATGGCCAAAGCATCATCTGGATCAACGGCGATCTCATAATCAGACGGCATGTAATTGAGCTCGTATTCTTTAGGTTCACCCAGGAAAGTACCAGGGCGGCTCTTGTAATGCCGAGTAACGATAATAGCGGCAATCGCCAGTAAGCAGACCAAAATCAGGATTCTGCCAACCTTATTTGCCTTTTGCATATTTACAGCCATAGTGCAACGCGAAATCTTTACTCGCAAATTTAATAACTTTAGCCCGCACCAAAAGTCGCAAGATGATATTTCCCCAGACAACTTTGAATTGTGCCGGCACACTCCTTGATTTGTCGGTCCCACAAGTCATGGGAATTATCAACCTGACGCCTGATTCTTTCTACGCCAGTAGCCGCAAACAAGGTACAGACAATGCCTTGGCTGCCGCCGAACAAATGCTGGAGGAAGGAGCGGCGATACTGGACCTGGGTGGCATGTCTAGCCGCCCCGGAGCAGAGATTATTAGTGTGGAAGAAGAGTTGAGGCGGGTTATCGCTCCCATAACTACAATCAAAAAGCATTTCCCTAAGGCGCTTATTTCAATTGATACCGTGCACGCTAGAGTGGCCAAGGAGGCCGTACAAGCTGGTGCAGCCGTAGTCAATGATATCTCAGCGGGCAGTATCGATCCAGAGATGTACAGCACGGTGGCGGATTTACAAGTTCCGTATATCCTGATGCACATGCAAGGTACTCCCAAGACTATGCAGCTAGCCCCTCAGTATGACGATGTATTGCAGGAGGTCTTGGACTTTTTCATCCAAGAAATTGATCAATTAAGGAGCCTGGGGCTGCATGATATTGTGATTGATCCAGGTTTTGGCTTCGGGAAAACTATTGAACAGAACTACCAGCTGTTAGCCAACATGCACGCTTTCCGCATTTTAGAAGTCCCAATATTGGCTGGAGTTTCCCGTAAATCAATGATTTACAAGCTCCTGAATACCAAGGCAGAAGAAGCCTTACACGGAAGTACTGCTGCGCACGTGGTCGCGCTGCAACAAGGGGCACGCATCCTACGCGTCCACGATGTGCAAGCCGCCTTTGATGCTGTACGCGTATGGGAGCAGATAGAAAAATTTAGCCGGTAGCCTATGTCATCACTGAGCGAAAATGCGATCAAGCACATTGCGCTGGGATACTTGAAGAGTTTCTACCGGCTACGGAATCGTGCGGACAATACGGCCACGCTTACTGGCCTAGATATGCGAGGTGCCAATAATATTATCGCGGACGGTTTCTTGCATTACACCGAAGTGGATGGACAAGTGTTTTCCGCCACTTTCGAAGCCACATCGCAGGCAACGCAAGATGAAATCCGCTACCGCCCTCGACTTTGGCACGCCTTCTGGGACGGGATGGTATTTACCTGTTTCCTGTTACCGACTATCCTGGCGGTGGCACATATTTCTGGCTATTTCCCGCTCGTGGGAGAAGACTTTTATCTGCGATTGTTCTACTTATTTTTGACCATCCCGCTATGGACTGGAATCTACATGTTGCTTTTCCGCAGGCTTCCGCGCTATCGCTACATTTTTGCTATTGAGCAGTTTAAACAATACCCGGCCAACGATCAATGGATTGCCTACGGTTATGATGTATTTGCTGGCTTACCTGAGAAATTCCACAATGAATTGATGCGGCAGTGTACTCGCTATGGTTTTGGACTGATCGAGATCACCGCGCAGCGTAAGCCTAAGCTGATTATGGCGCCTAGTAGAGCGGAGAACTTTGTCCCTAAACGAAAAACGTTCAGCTTCTTGCCACAGGGTGATTGGCAAAAGTATTTGGAGGGTCTAAGCTTGGGTCCCTGGAAGACATTTAAGAAATGGCTGAACGAAAGGCTCAAGCCCGTGCAAAATCAGTATTTCCGTTGGTTTCCGCGCACCTACTACAATCAGTGGTCGCTCATGGGGCTGGGGCTTCTCGCGCTACTCTTTTTGGTACGTATTGAATATCGGCGCCTACCAATCAATTTCCCCTCCGAAAGAGAATATCGTAGGACCACCATGGAAGAGACAGAAGGGAACCGGCCAGAAACGGAATATTTCAAGGTAGATGCGCCGATTGCTGGCTTTTACGACACCACCTTCCAGCCCTATCAACTAAAACTCAACGAAGAACAATTCGAAAAATTAATCCAGACTGACGGTTCTGATCATGCCGATAGTATCACCTTGCCTCCAGTTCGGATGATGATGGCCTTGCCAGGACACGAAGTGGCGCTGTACTACAGCTGTGATCGATTTAATGCACTGGATCAAACCTTTTACATGGTGGTGGATTCGGTCTATCAAGAGCAAGCTGCGGCCAGGCGCCAGTTAGCCAACTTGAACGAGCGCGGCCTGATGGCTTCAGCAGTATGGCCCCCTTGCCTGGGCGGTACCGGACGTGGATTTTTGGTATACCTCGATGAGATACTGCAAGATAGTTTACAAGCTACTCAAATGCGCGATAGCCTGCAGCTGCAACTAGACAGTCTACATCGGCCGCTAAACATCATGGAGTTTCTTCCCATTACTAATCCTGTGAATTAGTATTCAATGCCCCTTATACCTGCTTCTACTTATCGTGCTTCGTGGCCATTTACCAATGCCCATATCAATACGATATTTCCGGCCCTGTTTCGCCGCAGCGCCGACCTCGCTTACCGGCGCGAAACCCTCACCACACCCGACGGAGATTTTTTGGACTTAGATTGGTTGGAAAATAAAAACAAGCGTTTAATCATTGGCTTGCACGGGCTGGAGGGAGACACCCAGCGGCATTACCTCAAAGGTATTTTTCGGTATTTCCACGCTCGTGACTGGGACACTCTAGGCGTGAACTTCCGATCCTGCAGTGGTCGCTATAATGATCAACTGCGGATGTACAACATGGGGGAATCGCATGATTTATCCCTGGTCGTTAAACACGCTTTACAGCATGCTTACAGTACCATTGTCCTGACCGGCTTCAGCCTGGGCGGTGGCGTAGTTTTAAAATTTTTGGGAGAATCAGGCCCCTACCTACCCGAAGAAATCAAAGCTGGAGTGGCTTTCTCAGTACCCATCGATCTCCCCTCCGCCAATGTGGCGATGGCCCGTCGACAAAATGCCATCTACCTGAGAAGATTTATGCGTACCCTGAATGAAAAACTCGTTTATAAATCCCAACAATTTCCTGGTTACTTGCTACTCAACGGGCAAATGCCAAAGAACTTTGCGGGCTTTGATGGTGGCTACACCGGCCCTATACACGGATATGCGGGTGCAGAGGATTATTGGTACTCTTGTTCTAGTCTGCACTTCCTGCCTAACATTACGCGCCCAACCTTAATCATTAATGCCGCTGATGATAGTTTTTTGGGGCCATCCTGCTACCCCAGTTCCCTAGCCGAACAGCATCCTCACGTTTATCTGGAAGTACCTCGCTACGGTGGTCATTGTGGATTTTATAGCCCCGAAAAAGATGGTTCCTACTGGAATGAAAGACGAGCATATACATTTGTTGCAGAGCAACTTAAACTCTAACACCTATTTTTGACGTTAAAGAGGTGTTATAATACCGTTGTGACAACACGGAAAAGATGTTTGCAAGGTTCTATCTTTGCAGCGATTTTCAAGAATGAGCGATACAACTACTCCACCGCCAGTAAATGGCACCGAACAGGACCAGTCCGAACAGCCTCGTAAGCGGCCCCGGTGGATACGTGTATTGTTGTGGTGTTTGGCGGTGTTGGTAGGTTTATTCCTTTTTCTACAACTTCCCTTTGTGCAGCAGTACCTGGCACAGCGGATCACGACCAAACTTGAAAAGACGCTCGGAACGCCAGTCGGGCTAGAAAGGGCCAGAATCAGTTGGTTTGATCAACTGGATCTTCAAGGCCTCTATTTAGTCGACTATAATGCTGACACCCTGCTGTCCAGTGGCTTAATTCAGGCGGATTTTAATCTCAACCCACTGGCTATTTACAGCCGAGGGTTAGAAATTGAAGCGCTCGAGCTGGCTAATGCGCAATTCAACATTAGAAAAGGCAGTACAGACTCTTTGTCTAATCTCCAAGAAGTCTTATTGAAGCTGTTTCCACCGCAGCCTCCTGTCGCCACTCCGCAGGAAAAGAAACCCGTACCCTTTAATCTCAAGGAGCTCCATCTAGAAAATGTGCGTTTCTCAGAAATTGATAGTGTAAAGGGAAGTGCACTAGAGGCTCTTGTTACCGACGGGCAATTCTACCTTAATGATATGGACTTGGGGCAACCGTTCATTGATGTGAATTCGATGAATATCCGCAAGCCCATCATCCGCATTGACAAATGGTACGGCAGTGGGACCAACGCCACCGAGATAGTCGATGTAGAACCAAGTACTCCACCTAGTCCCGAAGAAATAGTTCCAGCCATTGTAGATAGCCTAGGTGTAGACATTCGTATCGGGGAACTATTAATAAGTGGTGGGCAATTCGAACTCCACAACTACCGTAAAGAACCAGTACGGGCCCTACCGGAAAATCAGCTTGATCTCAAGCACCTCAACTTGTACGATATCCAAGTAGAAGTGGATAGCTTCCGATTAGATAAAGAAACCTATACTGGACGTGTAAATTGGATTGCCGCCAAGGATAGAAGCGGCTTCCAGCTGGAGCGCCTTTCGGCGAAAGAGGCCCTTGTGTCCCCACGCGAGATGACTTTGAATGGCCTTTCGATCATCACTCCCACTACGAGTTTGGGAGATACACTGCGTTTTACCTACCGGAGTTTTACAGACTGGGAGTATTTTGAAGATCGAGTTAAGATGGACGCGCGCTTCCACGACGCTGATGTCACCTTACAGGATATCATTGCTTTTGTTCCCAAGTTGAACAAGAACCCCTTCTTTGATTCCAATCGGGATACCAATCTACAGATTGAAGGTCGCGTGCGCGGAAGGGTCAATAATCTACGCGGCAATGATCTCAATATCACACTGGCTGATGGCACACACCTGGAAGGAAGCTTTTCTTCGCAAAATCTGGCGGTACCAGAAGAGGAGTTTTTGATCTTAGAGCTTGATCGTTTTGATACCCGACTGGGAACACTACGGCAGTTAATTCCGGACTTTAATCCGCCTGATAACTTTAATAAGCTGGGGAACTTACAGTTTAGCGGTAGCTTCGTGGGTTTCTTCGTAGATTTTGTAGCGAACGGGTACTTACGAACTGACTTGGGTGATGCTGCCTTGGATATGCAGATGGTCCTTACGGACGGGCCAGAACGCGCCAACTATCATGGAAGCCTCAACTTAATTGGTTTCGACTTGGGTGGCTGGACCGGTAATCCAGACTTTGGTCTGGTGGATTTCAGCTCAGAAGTGGCTGATGGAGTTGGCCTTACTGGCGAATTTGCCTCTGCTAGCTTGGCCGCCAATATCGAACGCATTACAGTAAAGGATTACACTTACGAAAACGCATCGGTAACTGGACAACTGAATAAAAACTTCTTTAACGGAGAGTTTGCTATACAAGATGACAACATTGACTTCGGCTTTGCCGGAGAGATTGATTTTACAGATTCCATCCCTGTATTTGACTTTAAGGCGAACGTCAATCGCTTAGCGCTACAGCCACTTAACCTCTCCCCTGCTGATATTGTCCTGGCCGGTGGTATTGACCTCAACTTGCGCAATACAGAGTTCTCCAAAATGGAAGGAGATGTCAACTTGCGGGAGATCAGGTTGGAAAAGAACAAAACGGACATCTACGAAATTGACTACATGCGGGCCTTTACCTTTTTCACGCCAGTGGGTGAAAAAGTGTTCCGCCTGGAGTCTGATATAGCCCGGGGTGAAGTTCGTGGGGAATTTGACATCAATGAGTTGCCGACCTCCCTACAGCTCTTCATGCTACGCAACTATCCAGGTTTCGCCCAACGACTTGGCTTTAAAGAACCCAAGCGAATACCAGATATCAATGAGTTCTCCTTTGAGCTGTTTGTGGAAGACAGCAAAGGACTCAACTTCCTCGTTGATCCTAAACTAGGTGTACTGCAAGATGTCGACCTGAGTGGTCGCTACAATGGAACGAGTGACTCCCTGATTTTCTACCTGGAAATGCCCAGTATCACCTATGGTAATTTGCGACTAGCGGACGTCTATGTGCACATGGATGCCCTTAAGAACGAAGGGGATCTTGACATAGTGGTTGACTCCACGATCATAAATGGCAAACCGCGATTAAATACCTTCACCTTCCTCAGTATTCTGCAATCGGATACACTAGACTTTGCGATCAACATCAGTACGGATACGCCAAATCTCTTTGACCAAGTTAATCTAAACGGCATTTTCTTTTTGCCAGATTCGGTAGATTATGCACTACAATTACGACAATCCAATTTGAGCTTACTGCAGACTCCGTGGGTCATTGATGAGAACAACCAGATCCGTTTTGGGGGAGGCCAAATTTCGGCGGATAACTTCTCCTTGCGCAATAAGCATCGCCGCATTCATATTCGAAATAGTGGACCGAAAGGCCTAAGGGTACAACTCGCCCACTTTAATTTCAACTTCATTGATGATATTTGGGATTATGACCCATTGAACTTCTCGGGTGATTTTGACATGCTCATCCAAATTGATGATGTCTTCCAGATGCAGGGCGTCAATGCAGTCATGAGTTGCGAAGAGTTTTACATTAATGAAGATGACTTTGGGCAGTTTCGCCTCGATGCTTATGCGCCCAACTTGAAGCAGAAGGCCAACGCAATTATCAGTTTATCTCGGGATACCGTACAGATGGAGGTGGAAGCGGAGCTTAATCTGGCAGACCTCAAGGACCAGCGCTTTGTCAATCGTGCTTTACCACTAGAACGTCAGAAAAATTATCTGGATCTGAAGACACGCTTTAGCGGTTTTCCAATGGCCATTGCTGAATACTGGCTGGGCACAGGATTAAAAAACACGCATGGTCATTTTAATGCGGACTTACAAGTGAAAGGTCTTACCTCAGCACTAGACGTAGGTGGGTTTATTGATGCCCGTGACGGTGGTTTTACGATTCAATCCTTGCAAACCCATTATACCTTCCGCCAGGGCACCATCCAAGCTAGCAACGAACTGTTTGACGCCAGCGGAACAGTCATCTACGACAAGTACGGAAACAGTGCCGTTATTGATGGGGGAATTACGCACACCAGGTTGCGGTACTTGGGACTGGATGCTCGCATGCGGACCCGTCGTTTTCTTGGCCTGGATCTCGCGAAAGGAGATAATGATCTCTTCTACGGCAAAGCCATCGGTAGTGGTGAAGTCATCTTTAGTGGCGACTTCCAAAGGCCGAATATCTATGTCAACGCCACAGTGTCAGACAGCACCAAACTGGTGATTCCAGTAACGGAAGAAGCAGAGCGGAGCGATCTCAACTTTGTGCGTTTTGTCAATCGGCACCAAGAGACTCAGCAGACCACTACCAGCGAGAGTGCCAACATCAAGGGCCTCAATCTGGAAATGGATATTGAAGTAACTGAAGTGGCTGACCTAGAGATGATTTTTGATGAAAAGGCTGGTGATATTCTCCGGGGTCAAGGCCGAGGCAATCTGCGCATTCTGCTCCCGCGAGGAGAGTCCTTTCAGATGTTCGGAAATGTAACAGTAAGTAGCGGAGATTATCTATTTACGCTCTATGATGTGATCAATAAGGATTTCCGCATTTTACCGGGAGGAAGTATCAGTTGGAATGGCGATCCCCTAGATGCCCGCATCAATATTGCTGCTTCTTACAAAGACCTGAAGACCTCACTCACAACCTTCATTCAGGAGTACCTGATCAACGCCCCCGAGAGCGAACAGAAGCAAGCCCAACAGGCCACCGACGTGGATCTTATTCTATATTTGAAAGGTGCTCTATTCGCCCCAGACATTTCATTTGATATCAACTTCCCTAATCTACAGGGAGTACTGGAAAATTTAGCCGCCAACAAGCTAAATCTCTTGCGGCAGGAGCCGAATGAAATGAACAAACAAGTCTTTGGTCTGATCGCTCTGGGACAATTCCTGCCGTCGGATCTTTCCTTTAATAGTGGTGAGGTGATCACCAATACGCTCAGTGAATATTTTAGCAACCAATTGAGCCTCTTGCTAACTGATCTCTTTAGTGGTGTTATTGGCGATGGAAGAACGATTTCCAGCCTGGACGTAGATGTTGATTATAATCGCGTGACGGCCGCAGACCTAACCAATAGTCAAACTAACTTTGGGGATGCAGTTGAGATCAACTTGCGCTCGGGCCTCTTTAACGAACGAGTTTCACTAGACATTGGTGGTAACTTTGAATTTGGGCAAACCACCCAAAATGGCACCTTTTTTGGAGAAAACATTGTCTTGGAATACGCTATCAGCAGTAACCGTGACCTCAAAATCCGCTTGTACGAAAGAAGGGATCAGGATATCGGTGGTGGCCGTCGCTTGCAGGTAGGCACTGGCCTGAGCTGGCGTAAAGAATTTCATTCCTTTAGCGATTTTTGGCAGAGTCTAAAAGGCAAAAAATCATCTGGAAAAAACTAGTATCATTCCCAACAAAATTGAATCAAAGCCCCTTCGCACAGTCGAACAGTTTCATTTTTAGATAAATTATATGTAACTTTATATTGTCTTTACTTCCCCTCTCCCCTTTTCTCACAGCATTGTCTATTCTGTAAAATGGTTTAAAGGATTATTTCCTTTAGCCAACTCCCCTATAAGCAGCTTTCATATAACCTTTTGGTCCGTTGTCGCAGCAGTGGCAGGGGGTGAACGGTCGTGTGGACAATTCAGAGCAACACTCAAAGATTAATTAACAATACTTCATCGATTTGGGGGGAGACTTTCGGGTCTCTTCCCCGCTTTCTCTGCTTTTAACCCATATTCTTTTTAAAACCCTTAATCCATATTCATGTCAAACCAAAATTCACTTCATTCCCTTTGGGAGGGCACCTGGGCTTACCGCAGCTACAATAACTACACTTTCGAACAAGTCAAAACCGATAGCAGCAGTGGTACCAATTTGATGTTCGGTGAAGGCACCATCATCATTAGCCCAAGCCTGAACCAGAACGAACTTAGCGGAAGCATTGGCGATGAAAAACGCCAAGAGTGGGAGTTAAAGCTCACTGGTTCCATCAATTACGGTGATCCTTTCACTGCCCGTTTTCAGGGCAAGGGAATGGTGGGAGGCCACGAGTGGATTTACGAGTACGTGGGCTACCTGGTAAACCCCTGGCAAAATGGGGTGAACCAGGTACCTGCTTTCGTAGGTTCTATTATCCGACAAATTCCCCACCCGGGAGGAGATGGCACCATTCATCCGGCAGGAGTAGTAGCTTCTTTCTTCTGCGTCAAGTACTAACTTCACCATTATCAAATCCATATTTATTGTGTCTTGGGAGTCTGGATTGAGTCAGTCTTAGTACTGATTCATTGCAGCTCCTGTGATAACAGTTTAAATTTCAATTCATCATGAAATTACAACTCATTTCATTCACTTTGCTTATCGTATTCGCATTACCAAATTGCGGTGACTCAAACATCACTGGAGAAACGGAGGAGGCACCTCTGGAAGAAGAGGTAGCCGAAGCGCCACCGATTGAATTACCTGCCGATTTATTGGACGGCATGTATCCTCCTTACGATCTGGCCACCAATTCAAGTGTACTGGACAACGCCATTTTTGCCTGGAAAGAAATGATTGCCCTTTCCTGGAAATCCACGTATACAGCAAGCGTCCCCCAGCGTGAAACGCCAGACAGTGATTGGAGTTATTCCGACGGTACTCCAAGCGCACCACTGGTATGGGAAACCTTCGCCCACCGGGTAGAATACCGCCCCAAGGGAGATGTACTGACCAAGCCTTATGATAGTACGCCGAGCTATCCCTTTGTTAACACTGATCAAATTGATTGGAATGGCCTGGATCAGTCGCAGTACTTCGTCATGCTAGATGAGGACAACGAAATTGGTTCTTGTTACGTTTTTGCAAATCCTAATATTACCTCAGTAACCAATCAGGACAATCTGGTCATGTACATGGCGAAGGCCAATCGAGTAGAGTACGACTACCGCAAGACCTACTTCAATTCCACCCCTGCCCTGATGGCTGCCATCAAAAAAGCTGAGAAAAACATTCCACTCTTGGAAGAAATCTCTACTTACGAAGATGCCAGTGGTTCAGATCCCTGTGGTTCCAAGCATTACGGTGCGCAAGGGGTGATTGTCCTCCCTTGTAGTGATGAGGCATCACAAACCAGAGGGATGATGGAAATTAAAACGGCCTGGCGACCACTTACTGACAGCGATAATGCAAAGGAATTTCTGGTTCGTGAGGCCGTCACGTTTAGCGAAGTGATTAATGGCAGTGATACGTCTTACGTAGCACAAGTAGATCAGTACGTACTTTTGGGTATGCACATCATTCACAAGACCAACAACTATCGCCATTTATTCATCGCCACCTGGGAGCATAACAGTCTGGAGGATTATGGCTACAAGTTTGCGCTGGACAATGCGGGAGTTGCAGCTCAGGAGCTACAAGGGGTTAAACGGCACAATGATAGTGATGGAGCACATTCCAGAAGCATGGATACTTACGGTCCTATTTCTGATGCGGTACAGGCGCAGATCAAAGCAGCTAATCCAGACAATCCTAACTTCTTAGCAAATTACCGCCTCACCGGTTTCCAATCAGACGTATACGTGGATGAAACACTAGCTAATCGTAAAACCAGTATGCCGACCTATTACCTAGCCAACTTGGTTATTGAATCGGATAGCACGCTTGCCGACTTTAGTGGAAGTTCTATTGGAAATCCACATGATCAAGGTAACAACCTAGTAGCCCACGGTAAATTTATCACCACCGGCGGATGTGTCGGCTGCCACGGCGCTGGTGCTCAGGTGAATCGCGGAACCGACTTCAGTTTCCTCAATGATTTTGCTGGTAAGCCTATTGATGTACCAGATCCCTACCGCTTGCCAGAATACAAAATTGCTAAGATTTCTAGTGACGATTTTAACTAACGGAAGACCGTAACAAGCAAGCCTTACAAGTGTCATTTCTCTCTTCAAGCCAAATGGGAATGACACTTGTTTGATTTTTAGCTCTTATTTCTTCATGTCCACTAATATCACTCAAGAATGAAAGAACACAATTATCTTATTGGCTACGGCTCCCTGATGGAAGAAGAATCTCGAACCCGGACCACTCCAAATGCTAAAGTAGCATTCCCCATCAGTGTGAGCGGCCTAATGAGAGGCTGGTTTGCCCGTACTGATGTTGCAGGCCTTACTACTACTTTTCTAGGCTGTGTCCGCAGAGAGGAGCCTGGATCCAATTATCGAATGAACGCTGTCATCTACAGGACCACTAAAGAAGAACTAGCGGCGACCGATAAGCGTGAACTCAACTACAAGCGAGAACAGGTACCCGTGGAAGCTATAAACGACTACGTTTCTGTCCTCCCAAAGAACGCTAAGGTGTGGGTATACCTCAACAAGTTTACCACAGAAGAACCCATGGAAAAAGCTTTTCCGACCAAGGAATTCCCCATTGTACAATCTTATGTCGATATCTGTATAAACGGTTGCCTAGAAATGGAAGCACGCTACCCAGAGGCTAAAAAGAA
Source organism: Bacteroidota bacterium (assembly GCA_039816955.1). Taxonomy (GTDB): domain Bacteria; phylum Bacteroidota; class Bacteroidia; order Chitinophagales; family Saprospiraceae; genus Lewinella. Next base: position 17,878 of record JBCBWU010000060.1, on the reverse strand, counting down.
GCAGTTTGCAAAAGATTTCCTCACCACCACTTATCATTGGAGTAGTTTCTGGGTAAATGACCGGATATACCCACGACGCCCCTTTATTTTCCGACCAAATGCGTATGATATTGATGCCTTAATCAAGGAGTACCTACCGGAGTACTTTGACAAAATTCACTTTGAATAGTCCCTGAATAATGGATTGTGAAATGAAACTTTGCTATTTTCTTAAGGACTTTTTAACAGCTCTTGATTCCCCTACTGCTGTAATCTAAAGTATATTTGTGGCCTAGATAATGCCCTCCGCCCTGGTAGCCTAGATGTCTATTCATCGTGGAGAATGACACATTTGTTTGAGAAAGGATAATTCTGAATGCTTGTGATGATCAGTCTAGAGCAGGAGTAGACCCCCTCAACTATTTAAAGTAGCAAAGCATTATCTTTACGAAGCTCGGAGAAACAGTTTTCCGAAACATTGAAATCAAGGAAGAAGCTACGGTGCCGGTGCATATTGGTCAGCACCTATTACGATACCAGTGGAACCATTCCCGAGCGATAATTTCATGATCATTTAATTGGTAAAAAGTAAGCGTAATGAAATCACTATTACAGATAAGTGGATTATTCGTACTGTTTGTACTCCTTCAGGCCTGCCAGCCGGAAGGACTTACGATTCAGGGAACTATAACCAATGCTTCAAATTTACAAGTCTTTGTTGACGAGGTACGCCTTGGTAAGGCCAGCAACCCACTACAAAAGACCGATATGGGAGCAGACGGACAATTTAGCATGACCTTCCCCGAAGGCCTACCGGCTGGTATTTACAACTTGCGCATCGGTGCCAAGCGGATTAATTTCGTGCTCAATGGTAAGGAAACAAACCTGACCGTTAACGGTAATCTGCAGAGTCTAGAAACGTACAACCTAACCATTACTGGCTCTGGTGATAGTGAGACCTTGGTAAATACGATGCAAGGACTGTTCCGCCGCCAATATAAGCCCGCGGACATTACCGCCATGGTGGACTCTGTTAGTAATCCGCACTTGGGCGCCTTTATCGCTTATACGGCGCTTGGGCGCAACGGACAATTTGCCAGCATTCAGGAAAAAGCGCTGGAGAAATTGACGGCCGTCGCACCCGACGCGGAAGCCACGCAAGCCTATGCCACTTACGTAAATAACCTCACCCAAGCGGCCGCGGCACAAACCAGAGGTTCCAGTGGCCCTATCCAAGTGGGCATGCAGGCACCTGATATCCGTCTGGCCAGCCCACAGGGCACTGAGTATGCCCTTTCTGATTTACGAGGAAAGGTTGTTTTACTTGATTTCTGGGCTAGCTGGTGTGGCCCTTGCCGCCGCGAAAACCCAAATGTGGTAGACGTATACAATCGTTACAAAGACCGGGGTTTCACAGTGTATAGCGTATCACTTGATGGCCTGGATAGCCGCGGTAAAGCACGCTACCGTTCACAAGAAGATATCACCCGGGCCATGGAAGGCCAGAAGCAGCGCTGGGTCAACGCTATCCAGCAAGATGGCTTAGCGTGGGAATATCACGTCAGTGATCTCAAGAAGTGGGAAAGTCAAGCTGGTCGCCTCTACGGTGTTTCCAGTATCCCACGTACCTTCCTTATCGACCGGGAAGGCAATGTAGCAGCGGTGAACCTGCGCGGTGCGGCCGCCATTGAGCAAGCCTTGCAGCGGGTACTGTAGAATCAGCACCACGCAAAGCGAAAAGCGGGGCAATTAAAAGTAGTTTCAATTGCCCCGCTGGCTTCACACGTCACCTTAATCTATCTAAGGGACATAGGCGACCTCTACCTCCTGGCTATTATAGTCCTCCAAGGCAGAAATTATGAATTTTGACTTGCCCTTTTTAGCTACGCTTATCGTCGCAAGCTCCTCGAAGTTCCGCCTCACTGCGTTGATAAAGCCCGTCTGGCCAGCCGGACAGGCCTCGCCATAACTCCGGTTATGCCTACGTTTTGCTTCGCAGCCATCAGGGGTACAACTGGGTAGGACAATTCATTCGCAAGTACCAATCGGTTATCACCGCTCCAACTACGAGCAGATTGTCCGCTACGTACGAAAATTTATAGGTACCAACCCTTACGACAAAGAAGCCCTAACCGCTCTACTCCACGCTGTACAAACGGAGCAACCACTCACCGAAAGACATTGGCTAGCGGAAAAGATCAGCGCTTTGCTCTAGCGGATGCTGTACATCGCTAAACTAGATTACAATTCCTACCTCTACCCTTAGCACGCTATTAGTACGTTCCATAATCATCGTGCTCCATTCTTTGCTTAGGCGGCTACCTTTCTGCTCTTTCGTATCGCCATTGGCCAAGTGTACCTTAACAAATGCGGTATCAGTTTGGTGATAGACAAAAGGAACCTGGCAGTAAGTAAACACCAACGACTTCGCCGGCACCTCGATTTCTTGCATATCGGTATTGACATCGCAGTAAGTGAAGCTTGTTGCCTCCGCCAGAAATTCGGAGTCTTGTAACATGCCTGGTAGGCACTCCAGCTGACCATCACGCATAAATACCCCTAACTCAAAGAAACGGCTAAGGATATCTTCCTTTACCTGGCCAGTCATCCCGGGTTGACGCGCACCAGCGTGCCCCGGCGTATGTGAGTAAGGATCCATTGGAAAGGCTCCGTACACCGCGGGACTCTTGTGGGTACCTAAGCCATCGCGTAGATCATAATAGTGTGTAATCAACTTCTGGATATCTTCTGCAGACTCCCCAGCGTCAATAGCTTGCCAGCAATTTTCGGCCACAGCCAAAATCAGCTTTGACACCATGTGCCAATAGATAGAACCTAGGCCTTCGTAACCGAAAAAGGTGCCAGAACGCCCCGTAAATGACTGGTGATCGAACACTGATTCAAAAATAGCAAGGATGTGTTCCGCTTCTTGCTGCGGTAGATCGCCGTATTCTTCTTTCGTTAGGTCCGCTAGTACAGCCTCAATGTCTTTTTGGTTATTGAAGTCTCCGTTAAAGTGATAATCACCTCGCACGTCTTTCACCACGAGCCGCTCGTCTCCCTGCTTTACCATCTGCTGCAATAAACGAGAAGCTTCTACCTGATCTTTGGGCAAAGTATTCTTTACTTCAAAGCGCGGTAATTGACGATCTGGATACAAGACATAACTGTGTTGATCCTCGCGGTAGAGCTTGCTCGCGCGTAAGGCGGTTAGAAGTTCTAACACTTCGCCGGTATTGAGGAGACCTGCGCTTAATACCGCTACCTGACCCTCCAGCATCTCATACAGGTAACGGATAGCAATCCCCCCCTGGTCCGTGACACTCATCAAATTGTACGAGTGGTACAGATTATCAGAACGTTTGTTGGCTCGAATGGAGTGATCAACAAAATCCAAGACGTTGCTGAAAAAGGCATCCAAAGTGCTAGCAGCCACATCTACCATAGTGCCACTAAAACCTTGGTAAACTTTGTTGCGGTGTGCTTCACCAGCCACTCCCAACTCGTCCACAATCTTTCTGCGTACCTCATCAGAGATAGTACCTGCTAATTGTGTCTTATGATTACTAAAGGTGCTGGCAATTGCTTGAAGCAGGTCAGCTACCTCTTCCGAAACCTTGTGTTCACTTAGCTCTTGCTCCGCAAACAGTGATTGACAGAAGCTCACATAGCGGCGGATGTAGTATAGGGTAACCATCGACACCCCACTCCCCACCAGCGCATTATTGGCATCATTCCACTCCGGGCGCTGGGTATTCAGCCAAATACCCGCCTCGGGAATAAAGTTGGAGAGTTTAGCTAGCAAGGTTACCAGCAATTTTTCCGTAAGGTTAACCATGTAAACCTCACTGTTCTGGTCGAACATTAGTTTACCATCAGCTCCTTTTTCAGCTACACGCTGTGCTATAGTTGCTTCCAGGTCATGATCGAAGTCAACCGTGTCTTGCGGATCGGCCAGTAGTTGTTCATATCCACGAATACGATAGGGCACGTTTGCGTAGGCATACCGTCGCTGAGTCATCATTATCCCCAGCGCAGCAGGCTGGTGAACATGGCAAAGCTCCAATAATTTCAACAGATAGATAATCTGGTGATCACCCCAATAACCGATGTAAGACCAGGGATCATCTTCCTCAATCACCTCCCAATCAATCCCATTGCGGGTGATGCGGTAAGGATTATAGCCATCGGCAGTAGAAGCGCTGACAAACTTACTGATCATACCTTCTAAGAAAAGCGGATAAGAAAGACCTAAGGCCTCCCAGTTTTGGAAGATATCACGCCAGTTTCCTTCGTAATACAGTTTCTTAGCACCATCTGCTTCTTCCAGCTCGATGGAAAAGCGGTTCCACGGCCGGCTAGGATCACCATGACGACGACTGAAGGTCAAGGGCAAATACTCCAAGCACAGGCGATGGAGTTGCGGATCGTTGAGTTTGGTGACCAATTCCAGTAAGTAACCGTAGTGAATGGTCTCCGGGAGCTGATTCAAAAATTCAGCTTGGCGTTGCGCTACAGCGCTGTTGTAATGCGTTACCACTTCCGTAAAGTCGCGGCGGCTGACCTTATAATTGTGGTCGAATATTCCCCCACGCATGACATTAAAGAGAACGTTCCCAAAATGACGGGCAGTCAGTAGCTGATCGCTACTCATTTGTAGGCCATCTGAACTGGCTACAATCTTGTTCAGTTGTTCCGTACCAACGGAAATATCGACCTCTAATGCACCCGCCAGATCTTCATCCGCCTTGATCCATTCCTCCAGGGCAACTACCTCAGCAGGACCTTGATTGACCTCGGCGGCAAAATACCAATCGTAGCTATCTCCACTCCCTAAGCTGAGATCACCTTCAATAAAATAGGCGCCTCTGGCTGCGCGGATATCCGTTTCCAATTCAAGCGCCTTCCCCTGGCGAAAAGCTGCAAGTTGTCGACTACAGAGCAGTGTGGACTTAGCTTCAATTCCAGTAGTCCAGACGGTAGTGGCCTGCAAGGATTCACTGGGTTCGGCTTTATCTACTGGAATGGAACTCAACAGGAATAAGCCCAAACCTGCAGGCTGTAGTAACTCATTCTTTTTATAGGCATCGAGTAATGTGCTGCGCTCCGTCTGCATTTTCAGACCTACGCCGTACGGTAGAAGATTTTGTAGGCCATCCAACACGCGCACACGTACCCTTGTAGCTCCTTGGGCCGTCAGAGTAGATTTCTTGATGAATCCGTACTTCTGGCTATTGTACCAGCCGTAGGAAAATATCAGCCCCAGGTCTGTGTTCTCCTCTTCAAATATCAGTTGGTTGCCACTGATATTCTTATACAAATTGCGGGAGATACTGTACGCTCCGGCATATCGATCAGAAAACGGCTCCCAGAGATAGGTTTTACCTTCCTTTTCTACCAGTATAAGGGTTTTACTGCCCGTAAGCTCCCCACTATCGTGAATTTTGTCATCCGTATAATAAGGGAATAGCGCATTTTCCGGATTTACTCGACCGGCTGATAGACCTCCCTTGCTAGAAATGTAAAGCCAGTGATCAGCGTCACTTACCACACTAATAAAGAAGGGTGGCATTTGGTCGTAATTGCTAATCTTGTAGAATTCTGCACCATCGCGCATAACAAATTCACCGCTCACTGCGGGATCAGAATGGTGTAAAAGCGTATTACCTACCTGAATGGCCTGCATGCTCATTGTAGAACGTTTGTAGTGTTAGCGTTTTGGAAATTTTGAGGCGGTTTTGGTGCTTGCATACCGGTAATCAAAAGGGCCTGTTTTCTCTTCAAGACACTCCACTAATTGGGATGCTCTAGCGGAGTCGAAAGGTAAGAAATGATTTTTGTGTACAAGCGATCGTTGGGCATTTTTGCCACAAACATTTTAGCCCCAAAGGCCGATGCGTAAGTTGTATGTTACGGGTATCGAATATGGCGTAAAAAATCATCCCGAATTCTAGCCTAAGCCAAAATTCGGGATGAAAGTATAATCTAAGTTGCCTTACGGCACCAGCTTATTAATCAGGACAGATCACCTTAAACTCAGTACGGCGATTTTCCTGGTGCTCCTCGGCAGAACAACGTACACCATCAGCGCAGTTATTCACTAACCTCGTTTCACCGTAGCCCGTTCCAACTACGCGTGAGCTAGTAATACCTTGAGCCACAATATAATCAGCGGCAGCCTGGGCACGACGCTGAGAGAGTCGCATATTGGAATCAGCCCCACCACGGCTATCGGTGTGAGATGATAATTCGATCGTAGCATCTTTGTTATCTCTCAAGAATTGCACCACCCTATTCAAGTCTGCCTCCGCATCTGGACGGATAGCTGCGCTACCTGTATCGTAAAGAATGTTGTTCAGGCGAATAGCCTCACCACACTCCACTTCTTCGGCACAAACTTCGATCTTAACGAACACCGATTTACTACGGTCATATTCACTGGCATTTACTTCTACTACCTGAGAAAGGAAGCTTTCCTTGGTCGCATAAAGTTCGTAGGTACCACGCTGATCCATGAAGAACAGGTATTCACCTTCAGCATTCGATACCGTTGCTTTTTGCATGTTTTCGGTAGTGCTCTTCAAGTTGAGCGTTACACCGGGTAGCGGATTTGGCGTGTTGCAGAACAGTACTTTACCCTGAATAATGAAGTTAGGATCATCAAAGTATACCGTCTTTTGCACTGGCTCAGAAGAGTTGAAGTCGCTGGCCTGAATAGTAGCGCCCTCCAGGTCTGTGTCTACTACCTTGGCGGTTACCGTATAGTTACCCGGCTCCAAGTTTGGAATTTCAACAATACCCAAACTATTAGTAGTTCCTGATTTAACTACCTGACCACTGCTATTTACAATTGCCACGTCAACGCCAGGCATTACTTCATTGGTGATCTTATCACGAGCCGTTACCACCAAAGACTTTTCTGGGCAACCGTTGTTCGCTACTGTACCTACCTCATCTGGGCAGTTATCAGCATCGTCTACTACGCCGTCACCATCGCGGTCTCTAATTGGGCAACCATTATTATCTGCTGGTCCAGCTTCTTCTGGACACTCATCTTCACTGTCTTGCAATCCGTCGCCGTCGGTATCAGGGCAACCTTCAAAGGCGGCAATACCAGCAACAGTAGGACATTTATCATTAGCGTCAGTGATTCCGTCACCATCCTGATCAGGACAACCATTTAGGGCTGGAATACCAGGCGTATCGGGACAAAGATCCTCGGTGTCAAGGATACCGTCACCGTCACGGTCAAGAATTACTGGTTCTGGCTCTTCGTAATCATCCATTGATAAGCGGAAGCCAATACCTGCCATGAGGTGATCGCGAAATTCCATGTCATTAATATGGTAGGAAAAAGTGGTAGAAAGACTGGTATTTCTACCCAGGTACCAATTCAGGCCTAAACCAAGTGGTACATCTAGCGATAGCTCATCTACATCCAATAGTAAACCACCTACACCCGCAAAAAGGCGTGGACGGAAGACTTTACCTTTGTAGAAGTTCACGTTTAATAAGGCATTCAATCCCATATCAACGGACTCACGATTGCCTATACCAAACGAATTAGATGGGTGCCAACCACCTACCATTCGGAATGGGAAACTTACGTCGAATGTCTCGTTGAGGTAACGGATGTACTCAAATTCCAGACCACCGCGGAAATCATCTGCGGAAAAATCATCCACATTCTCTAATGGCCAGAGGAAATTGGTAGCTACATAACGTACGGAGAAAGCGTCTGGAGCTCCTTCGGATTGTGCCTGCAGGGTTGTGATGGCAAATAGGCTTGCTAACATCAGGCTAAAAAATAGTCTAAACATTATCGTTGGTGTTTTACGTTTGGTGAATAGTTTCTCTTTTAGTGCTGTTCGATTTAAAGATATGTTATTCACTTGTACTTCGGCTGTTCCACCACAAAAACAGGCCTAAAGGCACCAAAAAATGTTCTGAACGAACCAAAAATGCGGGAAACCAGTGAGAAATCAAGTATTCCCAGGAGCTAAAACCACTGTAGCTCCACAAACGAGCTAAAGCAGTAAGGAAGCCCCAAATAATGATATACCAAATCGCAAAGTTGCGTACTCCACGAGCTGGAAGAAAGATCAGAGCAGCAGCAATGAAGTCGAAAATACCGGCAATTTTCAGCAGCAAAAGCGCGCCTTCATTGTCTACGCCAAAGCCACTGATCATCATTTGCTGAAAATGACCTGGCACCGGATAATAACCATAGGCGTATAGGCCGTGCCCGATAAAAGTCAGGGCAATCATGATACGCAGTGCATAATCTACTAGCTGATAGTTGATTGATCGAGTGGTGATCAGTAAGAATAGAATGGGGGTAGTCCACTGCAAACTCAGTTCAGCGAAGTGGCCCAATCGCCAATAGTGTCCCTTAGTTTCTAAAACAACATGTAAAAGCAAGACGGCGGTAGCTGTCAAGATTAAAGCTCGAGCCAAGTTAGACCAATCACGCTTTCTAGCCCAGAGCAGTAAACCTACTATCCCCAACACCAGCACGACGCCTAAACTGATCGTCCAAGCTTCGATCCAACCACTGACTCGCTGTGAAGTCACCCAATCGGTCCAAGACCAGCCCAAGCGCTGTACTACACCTGAAAAGGCATCTTCATCCCAGACGAGTACCCGCAGCGGGCTGTCCCAGTAAATGTATTGCCAGCCCCTGGCCAACAGTAGCAAGGCACTCCCCCACCACAGGCAGCTAATTGCTAGCCGAGCATTTTTTCCAGCGCTTTCCATACTCGTTCAACGGGTAAGCCCATTACATTAGCATACGTTCCTTCAATTTTCTCCACCTTGCATAGCCCAATCCACTCCTGGATGGCGTAACTACCCGCTTTATCGAAGGGCTGATAATTGCGGATGTAGTATTCGATTTCCTGATCGCTTAATTCGGCAAATTTGACTTTAGTGGTATCACCAAAAGCAATTTCTTGCTGGTGATTGATCAGGCAGACCCCGGTAATCACCATATGTTCACGGCCTGATAATTCTCTAAGAATTCGTCGAGCATCCGCTTCGTCCACTGGTTTGCCATAGATCGTCTCATCTAAGATGACCACACTATCGGCGGCCAGAATGATCTCTTTTTTTTGCTGCAGGTGAACCCGGGCTGCCCGCGCTTTTTTCTGCGCCAAAAACACTGGTACTTCTGCTACCGGCATTTCCGCCGGATAATCCTCCTCTACATCTTGGGTCTGCACCCGAAAGGGTAATCCAGCCTCACCCAACAACTGACTCCGACGTGGAGACTTAGAGGCTAAAATCAATTCGTAGTCTTGTTCCAGTAACACCATTAGGATAATTGATAACAAAATAAAATCGCGAGTCCGCCTAACATAAAGAACTTCCAGTACTGACTTAGTCGATGATAGTCCTTTTGTTCTTGGGCATGATACTGTATCCAGCTAAAATACAGCAATAGCGCCATCAAAGTTGGTACCAGCAGCACACCAAAGTTATTGAGCTCAGCAAAGAGACTAGTACTGAATAAATGCCCTAAGGCTACAAGAAGAACTAAGGTCAGTACCCAAGTCAATTGCTTAGCGCGTCTGATTCCCCAGCGCAAAGCCATGCTTTGCCGCCCTTGCAGTCGATCCCCCTCTTGGTCTTCCAAGTCCTTTACGATCTCTCTAATCCAGGTAGCTACGAAAGCGTAGAGCATAAATAGGACAATCAGATGCTGTGTCTGCCCCTGGAGCAGTACTTCCAGCTCTCTCCAGGCGCTGCGTTCGGCCAGCCACACCAAGCCGGCAGTGCCCGCACAGGCAAATGCCACAAACAGGTTTCCTAATAAATAGTGCCGTTTAAGAACAGTGGGGTAAAGCAAAAGCAAGCCCGTGAATAACGGATATAACCACAACCATTCGAGTTCGCCTTTACTGATGGCTAAGTATAGGGCAGCCAAAAAACCTATCGCCCCCAGACCAATAGCGATCGCTTTTGCTAAGGTCACTGATATCTTTCGCCCAACAATTACCTTGTCGGGCCGATTAACTAGATCAATCTGATAATCCAGGATATCGTTGACCACATAGCCTAGAGCGGTTACACAGATGGTAGCCAGAATGAGAAACCCCAGCTCTGTCATCGACAAAACTGGGGTAATACTTTGTTTTTGGTAGGCTTGCCCCAACACTAATTGCGCAATCAGCCATTGCGTTATTCCCACGATAATGAGATTGGGAAAACGGACGAGGCGCAATAATGCAGTTAACGCCATTCCCTACTTTTTACGGCGCTTATTCTTCGTAGCCAGCTCTTCCTGTTTACGCTGCTGTTCTTTCACTGCAGCTTCGAGGCGCTCCTGGAAACCCGATCTTTTCTTGGGTTTCGCTTTATTAGCCTCCAGTTCCGCCACGATCTTATCATTGTCAATGATAAAGTTCTTGGTAACTAGTGTCTGGGTGATATTGATCAGGTTACTAAAGAAGAGGTAACAGGTCAAACCCGCGGCAAAGCTATTGAAGAAGCCTAGGAACATGATCGGCATGATGTACTGGAAGTACTTCATCATCGGGTTGGCCCCGAAGTCCATGTGCTTGGTATTGTAGTAGGTATAAATCAGTGTTGTAATGGCCCAAAGTACAGCAAACAAGCTGATGTGAGAACCAAAGCCTAAAGGAATTTCGAAAGGCAGGCGTGTCAGCACATCATAACTACTCAGATCCGTTGCCCAGAGGAAACCCTCTTGCCGGAAGGTTATATCTGCGGGAAAGAATCGGTAGAGTGCAAACCAAATGGGCAGCTGTAAGATCATCGGGAAGCAACCACCGAGTGGGTTTACCCCGTACTCGCGGTACATCTTCATCGTTTCCATCTGCTGCGCCTGCTGATCGTCCTTGTGTTTAGCCTTCGCCTTTTCCAGATAAGGCTTCATCGCCGCCATCTTCTGCTGCGAGTGGAGCATCTTATAAGTCAGTGGGAAAACAAGAATCTTCACCAGCAGGGTCAGCAATAGAATGGCAATACCTTTATTACCGGTGATCCCGTCAAAGAAATTGAATAACGGGCGAATGATCCAGCGGTTAATCGCACCGAAAATACTACGCCCGTAAGGGATTACATCAGTGAGATCATTACCTAACTGTTCCAGGATTTCAAAGTCGTTAGGGCCAACGTACAGTTGCATAGCAACCCCTTCGCTCGGGCTGTGACCGTAAGGCAGCTTGATATCCGCTGATAGCAATTTCAAGTCCTTCGAATTCTCATCTAGGACTTCGGACCGCAAGACCGCACCATCAAACTTGTCCTTAGCGATGATACTGGTATTGAAGAACTGATTGGCCGCAGAAACCCACTTGATCTTTTGCTCGTTGGCTTGTACTTCATCGGATGAGGTACAGGAACAACGGTCTGAATCGTCATCCGTAGGCTTGTAGTAGATCGAAGTATAGTTTCGCTCGTAGCCATCGTTAAGCTCAATCTTGTCGAGGTAGTTCACCCAAGACAATTGAATCTGCTGTGCATCATTGCGGAAAACTTGCTGTAGCCCTTCAAAGCGTACTTCGTAATCTAGCAAGAAGTTGTTTTCCGCTAGGGTATATACTTGTTCGATGTACTGTCCTGCGCCAGCGGTAGCGCGCATCCGTAGCGTATTCCCATCTATGGTAGGCTGAAAGAACAGTTCGCTAGTACGTACGGTACCATTGGGTACATTGGCTACTGGCAGCAGGTATTCAAACTTATTCTTTGGATCTTCTAGGAGTTCTAGTGGCACCTTAGTCTCTTGCCCGGCACTATCAAGTAACACTTTGAAGTGATTCTTCAAGACCACTTTCTCAATTACCCCACCTTTATTAGAGAAGAAAACTTGCATCAAGTCATTCTCTAAAGTTTGTGTTTCTTCTTCACCAATTGTTGCAACAGCAAAAGCACCGTAGGCTCCTGCACGTTGCAACTGCAGCAGAGAATCGCTTTGCGAAGTTTCAACAGTTGTAGTGCTATCGGAATTGGTATTAAATTGTGCGGTAGGTGGATCATTAGCGAGTTCTAACTGCTGTTGTACTTGAGCAATTGAATCACGCCGGCTTTGTTCTGCGGCTAGTTCTTCCGGAGATGGCGCAAAAAACTGCTGCCAGACCAGGAGGAGGCCGAAAATCAGGACAATGCCAATTACTTGATTTCTATCCATGAAGGAAGATTAAATTCTTAATTTTCGTGGCGCAAAGGTATCATTTTCGACCTGCTAATTAAAACGCTAAACCAGAATTAATCCTGCATGATCGACCAGGACCTGCGAAAGGCGTATGAAAACGCGCTGTACCACATTTCTAAACCTCCAATCTCTTGGAAAGTTGGAAATTACTGCACAGAATTAGACGAACTGCTCTCTAGGTACGATGTAGAGGTAGCTACTTTCATTACTGCGTACAACCCAGGCTCCGTTCTTTTGACAGCCAAAGAGAATCAGCAGCAAAATAAACTACTACTATCGGCACTAACTACAGCAGGCTATAGCTATCTACACGGGCAGGGCGAAGACGATCAAGGTGTATGGACGCCCGAGCTCAGTTTCCTGGTCATGGGTATGCCACCGAGAGTAGCCGCCACTTACGCACGTCAATTCGGGCAAAATGCCGTTCTAATTATTTACCGCAAACAGCCGGTCCAATTATTGTTCTGCACCGATTAGTCTGGCAGGTATTGATTTCCGTCCAGGATAGGTCTCTAGTGCTTTCTCTAGACAATCCATCGCACTGCCTAAATCTTGCTCATTCAGGACGTACGCGATTCGCACCTCATCTTTACCTAAGCCTGGAGTTGCGTAAAAGCCTTGTCCTGGTGAGAGCATGACCGTCGCACCTTTATACTCAAACTCTTCTAGTAACCAGCGACAGAAGTCCTCGGCAGAATCAACGGGAAAACTTGCGAAACAGTAAAAGGCGCCTCCTGGCAGATAGGAAGTAACGCCAGGGATAGCTTGTAAGCGATTATACACCAAGTTGCGCCGGCGTTCGTATTCTTCCTTCACCCCGGTAAGATATGCGGCGTCATCTTGCAACATGTAGGATGCCAGCATTTGCCCCAATCCAGGAGGGCTCAAACGGAGTTTTGCGTAACGAGATATGGCATCAGTTACTTCGGTATTACGGGTAACCAATGCCCCTACCCGAGCACCACAAGCACTGTAGCGTTTTGAAACCGAATCGATCACCACAGCGTGCTCCTCGAGTTCCGGGATGCTAAGGGCAGAGAGGAAGGTGTTTTCACCGTAGCAAAACTCCCGATAAACCTCATCTACGCACAAGAAAATATCGTGCTCCTTGACGATCTCAGCCAAACCGTGGAGGTCTTCCGTTGCGTAGCAACAGCCAGTTGGATTGTTAGGGTTGGTAATAAAGATCGCTTTGGTTCTTGGTGTGACCTTGCTGGCAAATGCCTCTTTAGGTGGTAAAGCAAAACCATCTTCGATCTGGCAAGTAATGGGAATTACCCGGATATCAGCGATGTGCGCAAAGCCATTATAATTGGCATAAAACGGTTCTGGCACGATGATTTCATCACCGGGATCTAAGCAAGCTAGCAGGAAAAAAAGAATCGCTTCCGAGCCCCCCGTAGTAACAATAATATTCTCAGCTTCTAGGCCTATACTATAGCGCTGATAATAGTCTACCAGTGCTTCGCGGTAACTCAATAAGCCTTCTGCTGGGCTGTACGCCAAAATTTCCAAGGGCGTTTCACGAAACTTGCTAAGCGCAGCTGGAGGCGTCAAAATATCCGGTTGTCCAATATTCAAGTGGTAGACGTGGCGCCCTTGGGCCTTAGCGGCATTGGCGATCGGAATTAACTTCCTGAACGGCGATAAAGGAACGGTAGTGCTACGATGAGATATACCAGGCATAAGTCAATCCATTTGTACTCGGACCAAAACTTCCTACTTACTACGCTATTAATGGGTAAGCTGAAAATTTGAATGTCCACTTTAGCAATAAATGAAGCCGCAAAGATACGCCGATCTGCTGCAATACGCATATAAATTCCCCAATATTGGGCAGTCTCGGCAGAAAAACGGACTTTTGAAATCTTAGCTTATATCGAGGCAGGAATACATGGAAGACCAACCAGCGCTAATTCTCAATAGTGATTTCCAATACGCTTTAGAGCGGATGGAAAACAGCAAAGATCTTTTGTTTATCACCGGCCGGGCCGGAACGGGTAAGTCTACCCTGCTCCAGCTCTTCCGACGCACTACCCGCAAGAAAGTCGTGGTACTAGCCCCTACGGGTGTGGCGGCCCTTAATGTTAAGGGCCAAACGATCCACTCCTTTTTTGGCTTCCCCCCTCGTCTGCTCGATCCACGCCGTGATATCAAGCGGAGGCGCTATCGTAAACTATACGAACGATTAGAGACCATCGTAATCGACGAGATCAGTATGGTCCGGGCCGATATGTTGGATAATATCGATTATTTCCTACAGGTCAATCGTGATGATCCCAGACCATTTGGCGGTGTACAAATGATCTTCTTTGGAGACCTATTTCAACTCCCACCGGTAGTCGCTACTGATGTGGAGAAACGGCTTTTCCAGACCACCTATAACTCGCCCTATTTCTTCTCTTCTCGGGTGTTGACTCCACCAGTTTCCATGGAAATGATTGAGCTACAGAAAGTGTATCGGCAGGAGAATCGCTTCTTCCTAAAATTACTGGAAGGCATCCGCCTAAACCGCTTGGATTTTGAAGACTTCGATGCCCTGAACGAGCGGCATCTACCCAAGGAGCCTGTCCCGGAGCTGGCTATTACACTATCCGCTAGGAATGCCAGGGTCAATTCCATTAACCAGGCGGAACTGGAACGTATTCCAATGCCTGTCAAACACTACCAGGCCAAGGTAAGTGGTAATTTCCCCGATAGATTGTTCCCTACTGAAGCCATCCTAGGCTTGAAGCTCAATTCGCAAGTGATGTTTCTGCGTAATGATCCGGATAAGCGGTTTGTCAATGGTACCATTGGTAAGGTCACCAAATTGGAGGATGATAGTGTGACCGTTCTGGTAGAAGAAAATGGGCAGAAGCGCTATATCGAAGCTGAACGGCAGGAATGGGAAATCTTGCGTTATAAGATTGATGAGCAGAAACCTAATGAAATTGGCACCGAGGTGCTGGGCTCGTTTAAACAATTCCCACTCCGGCTGGCTTGGTCGGTGACCATCCATAAGGCCCAGGGCAAGACCTTTGACAAGGTCATTATTGATTTGGGTAGAGGTGCTTTTGAGCATGGACAAACCTACGTGGCGCTCAGTCGTTGCCGGACTTTAGAGGGAATAATTTTGCGGCAGCCGATCCGACCCAAAGATGTAATTACCGACGAGCGGATCATCGACTTTTACCAGGGACAGCGTTGAGTATTGAGTTCTTTCTAAAAATTCCAAAGGAAAAACTGGGATATGTATAGTTGGCCATATAAATTTGGGCAAACAAGAACATTCAAATTATGGCTAGCCGCAAGAAAAAATCGAAAAAGCAACAACGCATTGAAGCACGTGACAATAAAGCCAACCAAAGGTTTTTCCTAATCCTTGTTGGGGTCACCGTATTGTTATTGGCGATGATGTACCTCATTTATCAGGGTTTCTAAACACGACTTCTACCGAGCACAATTGACACAATAAGGGCTTTGTGGCATCAAAACTACTCGCATAACAGGTATAGCCTGACCACAGCGTTTGCACAAGCCAAAGTGTTCTTCATCGACTCGGTGTAAAGCGTGACGGAGTTTGCTAAGCTTAGTTTTAGCTTGTCGAAGTGCAGCCTCCGTCACGCTTTTGTTATTGATCGCATCCATTCTTGAAACCCGACCAATGGCATCATCCGGTGTAACGGGGCCAGACATTTCATCGAATTCGGTAATCTTCTTTTCGGTCTTGATAATCTCCCGCTCGATTAGCGCTTTTATCTCCTGCTTATCCATACTGTAGCTTGTTGCTATTAAGTGGACCTATCGGTGTTAGTCCAAATGCTTAAGTTGCACTAAGATAAGTGGACGAAAAGAAATTCCTGTCTGATTTTTGGCCCGTACCTAATCTTTTAGCGACCACGTAAACCGAGTTCAATTACCTCTAGTTGGTTAATGGTGCTATCCTCAATCGCAAAACGAACGATGGTACGAACTTTATGAAATCCATGTCGACCACAGGCTCCGGGATTAATGTGGAGAAGATTACGTGCTTCATCCGGCATCACTTTCAGAATGTGCGAGTGACCACATATATATAGGTCTGGCTGATGCTCGTTCAAAAGCTTCTTTACTCGAGCATTGTAGCGCCCTGGGTAACCGCCAATGTGCGTAATTAAAACGCTCAGCCCTGCAAGAGTAAAAATGGCATTTTCTGGATACGCATGCCTTAGTGCCGGTTCATCGATATTACCGTATACGGCTCGAACTGGTTTGAAATCTGCAAGTTGTTGAATGACTTCGGGATTCCCAATATCTCCGGCGTGCCAGATCTCATCTACTTCGGAGAAGTAATCAAAAATAGCGGGGTCCAGAAAACTATGAGTATCGCTGAGCAGTCCAATGCGCATACTGTTTCTTATGATGATTGTGGAATCATAACGTAGCCATTCGTAGCACGGTTGGCCAGATCATTGTAAGAAATCCACAAATAACCATTATTGGCCCATTGACTTCCCCAACTACTCATTACTTCAAAAGCTTGAAGGTTCTCATCGTAGCCTACCACGAGTAGAATGTGACTTTGATCATTCGATGTGCTCCGACCAGCCTCCCACATACGGGTAGGCCCTAAGCTGGAAAATTCTGGTCCGGCTTGCATTTCGATAATCACAGGATTTCCGCGCATCAAAGCCTTGCGCATCTCAAAGGTTTTCTCCCTAGCCGAGGCAAAAGGCTGAAACAGATGTAGATAATTGTTGATCTGATATTTATTAGTAGCGTAGACGGTGGTAGGAATCTGTCCAGCATCATAAGGTACAATTGCTGCACTAACCGTTCCATTCTGCGTCAGGAAACGTAGTCCTTCTGCAACCGATGGCCGCTGCCCCTGGGAAGCAAGACTGAGCGATATGTAATCCGGACTAAGATTGTCCTTGTAATTACGATTGATGTTTACATAATACTCCAAACAACTCGCCAGCATATAACTCCAATCTGAACCACGGAAGCCTACACTCCGGACCGGCATCATGTAAGGCTTTAGACTTTGTTGCTCCTGAATCAAGCGCGAGTTACTACCCACACCCGCAATTGTGATCATCAACTGATCAAATAGAGCATTATTCGCGACCCCTAAGGTTGTCGTATTGGCAGCATCTCTGGAAGTAAGGTTGTTGGCAGGT
Source organism: Bacteroidota bacterium (assembly GCA_039816955.1). GTDB lineage: Bacteria > Bacteroidota > Bacteroidia > Chitinophagales > Saprospiraceae > Lewinella. Next base: position 580 of record JBCBWU010000060.1, on the reverse strand, counting down.
GGTTGGGCTGCTAAAATAGTACTACTCAAAAGGAAAAGTATAAGTAATCTCAAATCAGACATGATTAGTGCTTTTGGAAAATAAATAGTGCAGTTATCTCAGAGTAGTGTCTTTTAACAACGGCCCGTATCCTTGGATTGTTATGACCGCTGGAGCAATTTTTGCCCATCACTTACGGAGAAGTAAGCGGGAGTGCAAGCTCAAGAAAAAAAGCCATGCCCGGGGGCATGGCTTTTGCAATAATAATTCCACGAATATAAAAAGCAATGAATATTCTTTCGGACAGTCTGATAACGCTTTAATCGCATTAACGACTGTGCTATAAACGCTCAACAATTTAGCTTATTGTTACAGCGATTAGTGTAAGATCTGAATCTTACGGTTCACCCGGCCATTCTCGTTGGCTACACCCAGGATGTACATGCCCGCTGGCAATTGGCTCACATCAAGCATCGTGCGATTGGTCTTCAAACCACTCTGATACTGCACGGTCTGACCAGTGAGCGTAGTAAGTGTAAGTTCGTCGATCTCCTGACCACCATTGAGGTGAACAGTGATCTGATTGTTCGCAGGAGTCGGG